>CAZYQJ010000235.1:0-7635 GCA_964649925.1 uncultured Litorilinea sp. | reverse complement strand
CCCCTATCTTCCTTCTATTCCGAAGTCAACGCATAATGCCGCTACTGACCACTGGCTACCGACTACTAACTTTCATAAATCTCCCGCGTTCGGCTATCATAGCAGGCATATGGATCTATTTGACCAGGCCCACCGGGAACGCCAGCAAAGGGACGCGCCGCTGGCGGCGCGGATGCGCCCGCGCACACTTGACGAGTTTGTCGGCCAGGAACACATCATCGGCCCTGGACGGCTGCTGCGCCGCGCCATCCAGGCCGACCAGTTGGGCAGCCTGATCTTCTACGGCCCGCCCGGCACAGGCAAGACGACGCTGGCCCAGGTCATCGCCAACACGACACGCGCCCACTTCATTGCGCTCAACGCGGTGCTGTCCGGCGTCAAGGAGATCCGCGAGGCCATCGCCGAGGCGCAGGATCGCGCCAAACTCCACGGGCAGCGCACCATCCTCTTTGTGGACGAAGTCCACCGCTTTAACAAGGCGCAGCAGGACGCGCTGCTGCCCTGGGTGGAAAACGGCACCGTCATCTTTATCGGCGCGACCACCGAGAACCCCTATTTTGAAGTCAACAAGGCGTTGGTCAGCCGCAGCCGCATCTTTCAACTCAAACCGCTGACCGCCGACGACCTGCGCCAGATCGCCAAACAGACGCTCGAAGACCCAGAGCGCGGCTTTGGGCTGATCGATGTCGTGGTGGATGACGATGCGCTGGAACACCTGGTCAACGTCGCCAACGGCGATGCGCGCGGGCTGCTCAACGCCCTGGAGTTGGCCGTGGAGACCACGCCCGCCGAACCTGGCCCGCGGCCCACGGTGCATGTCACGCTGGCTGTGGCGGAAGAATCGATCCAGCAGCGCGCTGTACTCTATGACAAGGAAGGCGACTATCACTTTGACACGATCAGCGCCTTTATCAAGAGCCTGCGCGGCAGCGACCCCGACGCGGCCCTGTACTGGATGGCGAAGATGGTCTATGCCGGGGAAGCGCCGCGCTTTATCCTACGCCGCATGTTGATCTTTGCGGGCGAGGATGTAGGGCTGGCCGACCCTAACGCCATCCAGGTCGTCACGGCCTGCGCTGCCGCCTTTGAACAGGTGGGCATGCCGGAAGGACGGTTCCATCTGGCGCTGGCCGCGCTCTACCTGGCAACCTGCAAAAAGTCCAACACGGCCTTTGCCTTTTTCGACGCGCTGGAGACCGTTGCCAACGAAGCTGATAGCGGCGTGCCCAACCATCTGCGCGATGCCAGCCGCGACAAGGAGGGCTTTGGCCACGGCGAGGGCTATCTCTATCCCCACGCCTATCGTGACCACTGGGTGGCGCAACAGTATCTACCCTCCTCGCTGCAGGGCAAGGTCTTTTACCAGCCCTCCGACCAGGGGTATGAAGCCGCCATCCGCCAGGAGGTGGCGCGGCGGCGCGAGGCGCAGTTGGCAGCCATGCTCGCCGTGGAAGACCCGGCAGCGGATGCCGAGGTGTTGACCTACAGCGCACCCGACTCGGCGCGTGACCGCTGGCTGCAGCGCACCATCTCCAGCACAGGTGAACGGCTGGGTGCGCTGCGCGATCGCGTGTTGGACGCCGCGCCGCTGCTGCGGCATAGCGTGGTGCTGGACTTGAAGGCGGGCAGCGGGCTGCTGACCTGGGAAGCGTTGCGCCGCGTGCCTGAAGGGGGCGTCTATGCCCTGGCGCGCACCGAGCGCGATGCCGACGCGCTGCGCCAGTTGGCCGAACGGCTGCCCGAACCGGAACGTCCCATCGTGCTGCAGGGTGAAATCGCCGATCTACCGCGGCGGCTGACTGCGCATGGCGATGCGCCGCAGACGTTTGATGCGGTGGTGGGCCACAACGTGCTGATCGATATACCCGACAAGGCCGCGGCCGCGGCGTTGATCTGCGGGCTGGTTGTGGCGGGAGGAACCCTCAGCCTGGCCGAACGGCTGCCGCGCCATACGCAGCGGCTCTATCGGCTGGTGGCGTTGGACAGCCTGGGGAACGAGTTGGCGGCACGCATCCAGGCCGCCGAGGAAACAATCTACCACGACCCCGACAATCCCCTGGTCAACTGGGGTGTGGATGACCTGGCGGCATGGTGGGCAGCGGCGGGCTGTCCCGTCGAGATTACCACCGAACAGGAGACGACCGAGGTACGCATCACCGCGGGGCTGCTGGCACGCTGGTTTGCGCCCGCGGGCGAGGATCGCCCCAGCTATGCCCAACACCTGGCCGCACAGTTGAGCGCGGCGGAGATCGACCAGGTGCGCGCCCTCTTCGAGCGGCAACTGCTCAACCAGACCGTCACCTGGCACAGCCGCACCGCGTATGTGGTGGCGAGATTATAGAGGAGGCCCAATGCCGACAATTGCGATTAACCTATCCGAAGATCAGATCAACCGACTTGAGGCGTTAGCGGCCCGCTTGCAAGTTCATCCCTCAGCCTTGCTTCGTATCAGCGTCGAAGAACTGCTCGGACGCGAGGATGAAGAATTCCACGCAGCCGTTGAGCAGGTAATAAGTAAGAACGCCGAACTATATCGCCGACTGGCCTAGACATTGTGCGCTATCTTTCCCTAAGTTAGATTCTCCAGCTCTATCTGCGGGTCATGGAACAATCAGGGGGCGCTATTGGGATTCGCGATTTTGGAGCTTTGGAATCAGCACTAGCGCAACCGCGTGCCACCTTCGACCAGGTTGAGCTTTATCCTACTCTGATAGATAAAGTCGCAGCGCTCTGTCATGCGCTTATCGCAAATCACCCGTTCGTGGATGGCAATAAGCGGATTGAGCACGCGGCGATGGAACCATGTTATTCCTTAATGGATACGAGATTGTCGCCAAGGTTTCCGAACAGGAGCGTCTTATTTTGGCGATTGCAGGAGGCCATGTTAGCCGTGCCGATCTTGCAAAATGGCTGGAGCGGTATGTACGACAACGGTAACGCATGCCTCTTGGAAGTAGCTTGTAGGGGTAGATTTGGCCGCCTTTGCCACAATGTCGTATGGAAGGAGGGGAATTTCTCATGACCACCATCGGGATTCTGCACCCTGGGCAGATGGGGATTTCGGTCGCGGCGTCGGCGCGCAACGGGGGACATACCGTCCTCTGGGCCTCTGAAGGGCGCAGCGCACAGACCCACGCACGCGCCGCCGAACATGGGCTGGAGGACGCGGGGACGCTGCCCGAACTCTGCCGCCGTGCCGAGATCATCGTAAGTATCTGCCCGCCCCATGCCGCCGAGGACGTGGCACAGGCTGTAGCCGATCAGGGCTTTAGCGGACTTTACGCCGATGCCAACGCCATCTCACCGCAGCGCGCCCAGGCGGTCGCGGCCATCATCACGCGCGGCGGCGCGTCGTTTGTGGATGGCGGCATCATCGGCGGCCCGGCCTGGAAACCGGGCAAGACGTGGCTCTATCTCTCCGGCCCACAGGCCGCGACGGTGGCCGCCTGTTTTGCTGCAGGCCCGCTTGAGACCGAAGTCATCGGCGATGCCATCGGCAAGGCTTCGGCGCTGAAGATGTGCTATGCCGCCTATACCAAAGGAACCACCGCGCTGCTGGCCGCCATCCTGGGCGCGGCGGAACAGTTGGACGTGCGTGCCGAATTGGAAGCCGAATGGGCGCGCAACGGTTCCTCCTTTGCCCTGGAAAGCGAGCGCAGGGTGCGCGAGGTGACGGCCAAAGCGTGGCGATTTGTGGGCGAGATGCATGAGATCGCGGCCACCTTTGAATCGGCGCAGATGCCCGGCGGCTTCCATCGCGCCGCGGCGGATGTCTACACGCGGCTGGCCCACTTCAAGGATGCGGACGAAACACCGGGTCTGGGGGATGTGCTGGCCGCCTTAGTCGAAGCACAAGCTGACGCTGCACCCCAGGCTTGAATAACGGCTCTACAATCACCACCCCAGGGAGCGAAACAAGATGCCGACCACTCAGGCGATTGACCCGCAGACGCTGGCCGAATTTGTCACCCACAAGATGCAGGAGATCGGCGTGCCGGGCGCGGTCGTGGGCATCTGGCACAATGACGGGGTGATGGCGCAGGGCTTTGGCGTCACCAATGTAGACCACCCCCTGCCCGTCACCGACGAGACGCTCTTTCAGATCGGTTCGATCACCAAGACCTTTACCGGCACGTTGATCATGCGGCTGGTGGAGGAAGGTAAGCTTGACCTGGACGCGCCGGTGCGCGATGTTGTGCCCAACTTCCGTGTGGTGGATGAGGCTGCAACCGCCCAGGCCACGATACGCCACCTGCTGACCCACACAGGCGGGTGGGAAGGCGACCTCTTTTTGGACACCGGCCCCGGCGATGATGCGTTGGCGAAGTATGTGGCGGCCATGGCCCACCAGCCGCAGCTTGCGCCCATCGGCACGCACATGTCTTACAACAATTCGGGCTTTGCCCTGGCGGGCTACATCATCGAGCGGGTGACCGGCCAGAGCTATGAAGCGGCGCTGCAAAGCATGGTGCTGGACCCGCTGGGGCTGGACCACACGTTCATCGAACCGACCGATGCCGTGACGTATCGCTTTGTAGTGGGCCACGGAGGATCGAAAGACGCGCCAGAAGTGCTGCGCCCCTGGCCCCTCACCCGCGCCACTCGCCCAATGGGCGGGTTGATCACCCATGTCCATGACCTGCTGCGCTACGCCCGCTTCCACCTGGGCGATCAGACCGTCGCCAAAGACCCGGTGATCCGCCCCGATTCGGTGGCGCAGATGGCTACGCAGCAGGTGACGGTCTGGGGGAAGGAGGCGTGGGGGCTATCCTGGTCAATGAAGGAGGTGGATGGCGTCCAGACCCTTGGGCATGGCGGCGGCACGCTGGGGCAAATCACGCTGCTGACGCTGGTCCCCAGCCATAACTTTGCGGTTGCCGTCTTCACCAATGCCCAATCCGGCGGTACATTGACCCGCATCGTCACCGAATGGGTGCTTCAGGAAGCGCTGGGGCTAGAGACGCCTGCGCCTGAACCGCTCGAATCGAGCGTGGAGGATCTTGCGCCCTTGGTGGGCTGTTACCGCAACATGATGACTCAGACTGAAGTGGGCTTGTTGAATGGGCGGCTGGTGGGCCAGGCCGTGCACCTGCGCGGCTTCCCGACCAATGACACGCCGCCTCCGCCGCCGCCTGACCCCATGTGGCTGGCGCGCATCGAACCGGACCGGCTGATGGTCATGAACGGCGCCATGAAGGATGCCAGGGTGGATGTGATCCGCACGCCCGATGGGGCCATCGGCTGGCTGCGCACGGGGGGACGGCTCTTCCGCAGGGTGGATGAAGAGCAGGTGCGGACGTAAAGCATCCAGGGGTCGGCAGATTAGACAGGGAAGTGGATGGCGATTGAACTGCCCGAAGCCCAACACATGGCGCAGCAGATCGACGCGGCGCTGAAAGGAAAAGACCTTGCCGGGGTCGTCGTCCCCGAACGTGCGGCGATCTTGGTGCGCCAGGGCTTTATCAACCTGCACACGTCGGTGCTGGTGAATACCACGGTGGCGGGGGCATACAGCCGCGGCAAGTGGATTTTTGTGGAACTGATGCCCGCCCGGCTGCTGCTCTTTGCGCTGGAAACCGGCGGCAGGCTGCTCTACCATCCCAATGGCATCGACGGGCTGCTGACCTACCAGGCGCGCATCGACTTCAGCGACGGATCCTGCCTGACGGTGCATATCAGTGACTGGGGGTTTGCCAAAACGGTGCTGCGCCGCGAGTTGGCCAAAGAGACCTATCCGGGGCGCTTGGGCATTTCGCCGCTGGACGATCATTTTACGCTGTCCATGCTGGCGAGCATCCTCAACAATGCGGGCGCGCATATGATCCAGCAGGCGTTGACAGACCAGCGCGTCCTGGCTGGCATCGGCGGCGGCTACGCCCAGGACATCCTTTTCCGCGCCGGGCTGCACCCCAAACGTCCCGCCGACAGCCTGGACAGCGGCGAGGTCCACCGGCTCTATGACGCCATCCGCACAACGCTGGGCCTGGCGGTTGCACAGGGCGGGCGCACCGGCGAGGTGGATCTCTACGGACACCCCGGCGGCTACCAACCTGTGATGGATGCCGCGCATGTGGGCCGTCCCTGCCCGATCTGCGGCACGGTGATCACGCAGATCACGGTGCTGGGCGCGCCGACCCATCTCTGCCCGACCTGCCAACGCTGAGGAGCTGCCCACACCATGAAGGTTTACCGGCACACCACCAGGATGATTGACTGTGCTGCTTGCGCTTGATACTGCCACGTCGGCTGCGTCGGTGGCGTTCTATGATCTGGAGAGCCGGACGCTGCTGGCCGAAGCGACCTGGCAGGCGCGCCGCCGCCATACGCAAGAACTGCTGGCCGAGGCGTACCGCTGGTTGGTGCAGCTTGACCGCACCCCGGCGCAGATTGGCGCGCTGGCCGCTACAACCGGGCCGGGCAGTTTCACCGGGGTACGCATCGGGCTGAGCGCGCTCAAGGGGATTGGGCTGGGGCTGCCGCAGCCGCCGCGCGTGGTGGGCGTGCCGACGCTGGCCGTCACCGCCGCGCCGTGGCTGGCCGTGGCCGCGGCCAGCGAGGCACACGTCTGCGCCTATATTCAGGCAGGCCGCGGGCGCTATAACTGGTGTCTCTTTGACGGGAAAGACCTGCTGTGGCGGCCCGCAGCGGCAGATCACCGCGCCGGGACGGCTGCGGAGTTTGGCGCGGCGTTGGCCGATATGGACAGCGCGCCAGTGTGGTTAGTGGGCGAACCGGCCCCCGATCTGGTGGAGGCTGTCGCGCCGTTGCCCCATGTTGCGCTAGTGGATGCAGCCAGCGGCTGGCGGCGCGCCGGTCATCTGGCGCACCTGGCCGCGCAGCACCTGGCGAACGGCACGCACGACGACCTGGCCGCGCTGCAACCGTTGTATCTACAAAACCCATAAGGTGATCGCTTCTACTGACAAAGGCTGATTGCCGTATGAATCTATGGACGGAACTTGGGCGCGGCTGCGATCCAGCCGGTCAATGCGAGGCGAAACTGAAGAAACCAGATGATGATCGCCAATTCTTTTCGTGAACTTGCCCCCCAGTTCACCCCGATGACCCCGGACGATGTGCCGCGGGTGATGGAACTGGAACCGCTCTGCTTTTCAAGCCCATGGTCGGCATCCACCTACTACCACGAACTGCGCAGCCGCCACGCCTCCTATTGGGTGGTGCGGCCTGGCCCGCATCTGGCAGCGGACAGCATGCCGCCGCTGCTCGGCTATGCGGGTCTTTGGCTGATAGGTGAAGAGGCGCACGTCACGACCATCGCCACCCATCCTGAATGGCGGCGGCGGCATCTGGGCGAATGGCTGCTGCTGCGTCTGATCGGCGTGGCGCGCCAGGCAGGGGCGCGGCTGGTCACGCTGGAAGTGCGGATACACAACGCTCCGGCCATCGCCCTCTATACCAAACTGCACTTTGAGGAAGTGGGCATTCGCAGAGGCTACTACCAGGACACAGGGGAGGATGCCCGGCTGCTCACCCTCTTTGGGCTGGACCGTCCTGAAGTCTGGCGCAGGCTGGAAGCAAGACGCCAGGCGATTGAAACAGAAGGCTGACGGCCCGACCCGTGCCATAGAAAGAGCAACCCATTCATGTATCGATTTTATGCCGCGCCCGCCACCC
>CAZYQJ010000234.1:0-7654 GCA_964649925.1 uncultured Litorilinea sp. | reverse complement strand
CTGGTCAGCAGCGTGAGGCACTTGCTGCTGCCGTCGCTGACGCTGGGCGCGGCGGTGGCCGCGGTGGTGGCGCGCGTGCTGCGCTCCAGTGTGCTCGAGAGTTTGCGATCCGATTACGTCAAACTCGCCCGCGCCAAAGGGGCCAACGAGGCAACGGCTGTCTTGAAGCACGCCTTGCGCAACGCGCTGATCCCGACTGTGACAGTGGTGGGGCTGCAAGTCGGCGTGTTGCTGGGCGGTAACATGATCGTGGAGACCGTCTTTGGCTGGCCGGGCTTAGGGCGATTGGTGGTCGATGCCATCTTCAACCGGGATTTTCCGTTAGTGCAGGGCGCGGTCATGGTCTATGCCTTTACCTTCGTGGCCGCCAATCTGATTGTCGACATCCTATATACGTACCTGAATCCAAAGATCGAGTTATAGACACGCATGGCTACGACGTCTCCTGCTTATACTCAACCTGCCTGGCGTCATCTGCTGGGCATCCGTTGGCGGCTCTGGCGGCATCACGCCGGAGAGTTCTGGTATGACCTGCGCCGCCACCCGGTGGCGTTGCTCGGCGGCGTGGTCATCATCGTCTACATTGTGGCGGCGACCTTTGCCCCGCAGGTCACCGCGCATAGCCCGGAACTGGGCGGCCTGCGCGACCGGCTTCTGCCACCGGCGTGGGTTGAGGGGGGGACGTGGGACTTTCCCTTGGGAACGGATGCACAGGGCCGCGATATTTACACGCGCATTGTCTACGGGGCGCGCATTTCCTTGCTGGTGGGTGTGCTGTCGGTGGGCATCTCGGTCGCCATCGGGCTGGTGTTGGGCGCGAGCGCCGGTTATTTCCGGGGGCGCGTGGATGCGATCATCAGCCGTTTTGCCGACCTGCTCATGGCGTTCCCGTTCCTCATCTTTGCCATCGGCGTGATGGCGTTCCTCGGCCCCGGCTTTACCAACCTCATCCTGGCCTTGACCTTTAAGGGGTGGGTGGAGTTTTTCCGGCTGGCCCGCGGCGAGATGATCAGCGAGAAGACGCGCGAATATGTGGAAGCGGCACGCGTGACAGGACAACGCGACTGGCAGATCATCCTGCGCGAGATCCTGCCAAACATCATCCAGTCCACCCTGGTGCTGACGACGTTGCGCATGGGGTTTATGATCGTAACGGAGGCCAGCCTGAGTTTTCTCGGGTTAGGTATCCAGCCGCCGACCCCGGCTTGGGGAAGCATGGTGGCGGATGGGCGGAACTATCTGCTCAATGCCTGGTGGGTCTCCACTATGCCTGGGCTGGCGATTGTCGGTCTGGTGCTGTCCATCAATCTATTCGGTGAGGGGTTGCGCGATATCCTGGACCCCCGGCTCAAGATCGAGTGATATTGTGATTGAATCCACGACGAGTACACAGTTTCAAGATCCGCACCCTGAGAGAGGCCCGGCGAAGACGAACGCACAGACGCCGGTGTTGGAGTTGCGCAACCTGACGACGGTCTTTCCCACCCGTCGCGGTGAGGTGCGCGCCGTGGATGGGGTGAACCTGAGTTTGTACCCGGGCCAGATCATCGGGCTGGTCGGGGAATCGGGCTGCGGCAAGAGTACGGTGCTGCTTTCGATCCTGGGGCTGATTGCCCGCCCCGGACGGATTGAGCAGGGGCAGGTGCTGCTAGAGGGCCGCGACGTGAGCCAATTAACGGGTAAGGCGTTGCGTCGTGTGCGCGGCAAAGAGATCGCCATGATCTTTCAGGACCCGCTGAGCACGCTCAACCCGGCGTTTCCTGTGGGCGAGCAGATTCGCGAGTCGTTGCGGCTGCACGATATGATCCCCGGTCCCGGCTGGTGGCCGCTGGATATCGACCGGCGGCGGCGCGAGAAAGAGCGGGTGATCGAGGTGATGCGCGAGGTGGGCATCCCTGCGCCAGAAGCGCGTTACCGGTCGTATCCCCACGGGTTCAGCGGGGGTATGCAGCAGCGCGCCATGATCGCGATCGGCCTCTCCTGTATGCCCAAAGTCTTGCTGGCCGACGAACCGACGACCGCGCTCGACGTGACGATTCAGGCGCAGATCGTGGACTTGATGCGGCGGATCAACCGCGAACACGGCACGGCGATTATCCTGGTCACGCATGACCTGGGGCTGGCAGCGGAGTTCTGTGATCACATCGCGGTGATGTATGCCGGGCGCATTGTCGAGATCGGCAAGACTGACGATGTGATTGAGCACACCCAGCACCCATATACTGAGGGGTTGCTGCGCTGTATCCCTAACATCCAAGAGCGCCGTAGCATCCAACCGATCTGGGGGAATGTGCCGGACCTGGCGGAACTGCCGCCGGGGTGCGCCTTTGCGCCGCGGTGCGAGTATGCCAGGCCGATCTGCAGCCAGGCGTTTTTCCGGCTGCTGCCCGTCGACGGCATGCCTAGCGAAAGTGCAGAGCGCAGCGGCGAGGTGCATATGGCCCGCTGTTTGCGGCTCACCGATTACCAGTTGCCCGCCACCTAACCTGGAGTTTCCCCATGTCTGTTATCGACCGCGCTACCACCCCCATGATCGAGGCTAAGGGGATTGTCAAGCATTTCTATATTCGCCCAAGTTTGATGGCGCGCATGCTGGCCAGGCGTCGTGATCAGGTGGTGCGCGCGGTGGATGGCGTTGACTTAGCGGTATGGCCCGGTGAAACTGTGGGGTTGGTCGGGGAGAGCGGCTGCGGCAAGACGACGTTGGGCCGGGTGCTGACGCTGCTGCATGAGCCAACCGCGGGCGAGTTGCGCTTCTTGGGCAAGCCGGTGGTCGATCACCACATCACGTTGCCCGTGAACGGGGACGGAGCGGGCGCGGCTGACCGTCCGGTGCCGTATTATCACCTGGTACAGATCGTGTTTCAGAACCCCTATTCCTCTCTGAATCCACGCAAAACGGTGCGCGAGATTCTCAGCGTGCCGTTGCGTGCGCGCGGCGTGCGGGGATTTGCCGAAACTGAGGAGGAGATTCAGGCCTTGCTGGCGCGCGTAGGCCTCAACCCGCGCCATGTAGACCGCTATCCACATCAGTTCAGTGGGGGGCAGCGCCAGCGCATCGGCATCGCACGCGCCCTGGCGATGAAGCCCCGGTTTATCGTGGCTGACGAGCCGGTCTCCAGCCTCGATGTCTCGATCCAGGCGCAGGTGATCAACCTGCTGGAGGAGCTTCAGGCGGAGTTCCAACTGACATTTTTGTTCATTGCCCATGACCTGAGCGTCATCTATCACATGAGCGACCGGGTGGCGGTCATGTATCTGGGCCATATCGTGGAGCAGGGTATCACCGACGACTTGTTCCGCACACCGCTTCACCCCTACACCCAAGCCCTCTTGGCTGCGGTTCCTGTCGTAGAAAAGTCGGCACGGCGCAACCGCATCCTGTTATCGGGTGGTGTTCCCAGCCCCATCGATCCTCCGTCGGGCTGTCCCTTCCACCCTCGCTGTTTTGCCAAAGTTGGCCCGATCTGCGAGCAACGCACTCCAGAATTTTATCAGGTTGGTGAGCAGCGGGTGGCTTGCTGGCTCTATGACGATCATCCGGTCGTCTCCTCCAGCCAGTAGACCTCACGCATTTCCAAATAAGGCATACATTCTCACGGCGGCCTGACTGGGCGCATCATCCAAGCCAGCCGCTGGCCACATCTGTGTGTATGGGAGATGGCTATGTTTCAACTGCTGACGCTTGCAGGGACGCCTACAGATCTCGGTCGCCAACATGGGCAGCAGATACGGCATCTTCGCCCGTTGTTGGTACAGGTCATCGAAGCGCGGCTGGCCGAGTTGCGCCGATTGGGCGCTGATGCGCCTGCCGCCATCGAACCTGTCCGAGCGGCGTTGGAATCCCATGACCGCCCGCTGCTGGGCTTTTTAAGCGGGCTGGCACAGGCGTTGGCGCTGCCATTCGACGTTATGCTGACCTATACGTTGAGTTCGTATCTGCGTGACCGGCACAAGGTGCTGCATGCTAGCCCGCCTGCCGCCTATTCACTGCCTGACGGGTGTACTACCTGGGCCGCGACCGCGCCCGTCACCCGAGATGGCGCGCCGTTGCTGGTCAAGAACCGCGACTATCACCGGGATCACATTCCGCTGCAACTCCTGTCATACGTCCGGCCCGAGCGCGGCTATGCCTATCTGTGTCTGGGCAGCGCGGGCAGCCCGCATGTCTTTAGCTCAGGCATGAACGAGCGCGGGCTGGCCGTTGCCGATACGCATGTCCTCTCGCGCGATATGGGGCCGGGTCTTCCCCGATTCTCGCTGATGCGCGCCATTCTGGAAGCGCATGCGACCACGCAATCGGCGTTGGATTATCTGCGTGCTGTGCCGCACATGGGCGCGGGGACGCTGATCCTGGCGGATGCCAGCGGCCAGTTAGCGATCTGTGAAAGCGGGCATGATCGCTGCGGCTATCTGGAGGCCGGGCCGCATGCGGGCAACGGTTTTGATGCCGTTGGGTTTCTGGTCAGTACCAACCATTTTGTGACGCCAGAATTGGCAGCGCAGTGGGTGGAGGACGAGCCGCCGCTGCTGCAAGGCAATTCCCCGGCGCGGCGTAACCGGGTTTTGGCTGCGCTCATGGCAGCAGCGGGAGAGGTAGACGTTGCCTGGGCGCAAGACCTGATGAGCGCCCACGGCACGCCGCAGGATGCGCTCTGCCGTCATGCCTTTGTACCCCCAGATCACCCGCCTAGCGCTCACTACGCAAGCAGCACCATCTCCTCTGTCATCTTTTTGCCGCGCGGCGTGCCGGGTGATAGGCAGGCCGCGCCTGCCGTTTGGCTGGCCGATGGGCACCCCTGCCTTGCCCGCTGGGAATGCCGTAGGGTAGTCCTCGCCCAGTAGCGCCAACCCCGCTGTCCCCTCCGCCATCCAATACAACAAGGGCCGGTCAGTGGCTGTTGTTTCGGCCCTTGACAGGGCGCGCAACGTGATATAGACTATAGTTGAATAGCCCTGCACATACTGAATAAATATTCATCATGTCGCTTCGCCATCTGGCATCATGGTTCCGTCGCGGTGCCGATGGTGTGCAATCTGGGGGAGCATCTGCGTGGCCCATCGACTCTCTACCCGCGAACTGGAGTTGAAGTCGATCCAGTATCGCAAAACGATCCTGTCCAGCATCAAGCGGGCGGGCGGCGGCCATACCGCCGGAAGTCTTTCCTGCACCGACATCCTCAACGTGCTCTATAACCGGGTGATGGATATCACACCGCACAGTTTCGATTGCTTTGCCCGTGACCACTACATCCAGAGCAAAGGGCATTCGGTCGAAGCCCTGTACACGGTGTTGGCCGACGTGGGGTTCTTCCCTGCGGAGGAACTGGAGACGCTCAGCCGCGCCGGTTCCCATTTTGTCGGTCATCCGACGCGCAAAGTCCGGGGGATTGAACACAACACCGGTGCGCTGGGGCATGGGCTGGCGGTTGCGGTGGGGCTGGCGCTTGCACTCAAACAAGATGGGTTGCCCCATCGCGTCTTTACGCTGCTGGGGGATGGTGAGTTGGCCGAAGGGTCGAATTGGGAAGCGTCGATGACTGCTTCTCATTATGGGCTGGACAACCTGGTGGTAATCGTGGATCGCAACGACCTGCAGATCACGGGTTTTACCGAAGATGTGATGGCGTTGGAACCGCTGGCAGACAAGTTCCGCGCCTTTGGCTATGCGGTGCAAGAGGTGAACGGCAACAATATTTCCGACCTGGTCGATCATCTGGAGCGGCTGCCCTTTGTGTCCGGCAAGCCTAACCTGCTGCTGGCCCACACCATCAAGGGCCGCGGGGTCAGCTTTATGGAAAATGTGGCGCTGTGGCATCACCATGTGCCAGATGACGAGCAGCTTGAACTAGCCATTCAGGAGCTGGATCAAGCTCAGGCCCACTTGATGGGGATGCCTCAATGAGCAGCGCGACGACAACCAGGCCGGAAACAGGCCTGACGCTCGGCAGGGCGAATCTGGAGGAATTTGGCGCTACCCTGTTGGCGATGGGGCAGGCGCATCCAAATCTGCGGGTGGTGACCAGCGATTCACGCGGGTCAGGCAAACTGGTTCCATTTGGCAAGACGCTGCCCAATCAGATAGTCGAAGTGGGCGTGGCCGAACAAAACCTGGTCGGGATCGCTGCGGGGCTGGCAGCGGCGGGCAAGGCGGTCTTTGCGGTATCGCCCGCCTGCTTCTTGACGGCGCGCGCCCTGGAGCAGATCAAGAACGATGTTTGCTATTCCGATCATCCGGTCAAACTGGTGGGCATCAGCGCGGGGGTGAGCTACGGTGCGCTGGGGTCTACCCATCACTCGCTGCACGATTTTGCGGTGCTGCGCGCGATTCACAACATCGCGATTGTCGCGCCCGCGGATAACTGGGAGACACGCGCCGCGCTACACGCTGCGCTGGACTATCCTGGACCGGTCTATCTGCGCTTTGGCAAGCGGCCCATGCCCCACTTGCATGGCCCAGCCAGCCGTTTTGAGATCGGCAAGGCCATCACCGTCAGCGAGCCGGAGGCCGGGGCCAGCGTCGACGTGACCTTTGTCGCTACGGGTGAAGCCGTCGCCCCGGCGCGGCAGGCAGTGGATATGCTGGCGCTGGCAGGGCTGAGCTGCCGCGTGATCAGCATGCATACGGTGAAACCGCTGGATACGGCGGCCTTGTTCCAGGCGGCCCAGCGGACACGCTGCCTGATCACCGTGGAAGAGCACAGCGTCTATGGTGGGCTGGGCGGCGCGTGCGCCGAGGTCTACATGCAAGGCGGGGTGAGCATTCCGTTCAGGATTGTCGCCATTCCGGACGAGTACACGGTCACAGGCAGCCAGCAAGACATTTTCAACTATTACGGGATTACCCCGGAGGGATTGACCGAGACGGCGCGCCAGTTGCTCGGCCTCCCCAATACGCACACAAACCGCTAGGTCATCGCAGGAGGAGGCGATGCCTTCTACTACCCCTGAAATTCTAGGGATCGACCAAGGAACAACCAACACCAAGGTCTTGCGCGTCAACGCCGCGGGGGAAGTGACGGCACGCGCTTCGCAGCCGTTGGAGGTCAGCTACCCCCAACCGGCGTGGGTTGAGCAGGACCCGATGTGCCTTTGGCAGAGCATTCAACAGGCGATTGACGGCTGCCTCGCCGGGGCGGACCCGGCACGCATTGCAGGGGTGGCCGTCACCAACCAGCGCGAGTCGGTGGTGCTGTGGGATCGGCGGAGTGGGCAGCCGGTCGGGCCGTGTGTGGTGTGGCAGTGCCGCCGGTCGGCCCCGTTCTGCCAGGAATTGCACGACCGTGGAATGGAGCCACTGCTCCACCAGCGCACCGGGCTGACGGTGGACCCGCTCTTTTCGGCGAGCAAGATGCGCTGGCTGCTTGATCACACACCCGATGGCCTGCGCCGCGCCGAAGACGGTGAACTTTGTCTAGGCACGGTGGACAGTTGGGTACTGTGGAACCTGACCGGCGGCAAGGTTCATGCCTGTGACATGACCAACGCTTCGCGCACGCAGTTGTTCAACCTGCACACGCTGCGTTGGGATACAGAACTGCTGGCGCTGTTTGGGATTCCGGCGGCGGCGCTGCCCACGGTGATGCCTTCCAATGCCCTCTTTGGCGAGACGGTGCCGACAGGCAGGCTGCCGGGCGGGATCCCAATCGCCGCG
>CAZYQJ010000233.1:0-7662 GCA_964649925.1 uncultured Litorilinea sp. | reverse complement strand
CTATACGCTAGAGACGGATTCACGTTCATACGTTTCTCCGAGTCAATCACAGGACGGTGCACATGCTGGCACGCAGTGTTCCACTTATCCATCGTCGCCGGGTAGTTCCCTGGGTATTTATGGCCCCCTTCCTGATCTTTTTCCTGGCCTTCCGGATATGGCCTGTCATAAGTGCCTTCATCTTGAGCTTTCAGGAAGTACAGGGTATCGGAGCGGCTGAATGGACCGGACTGAGCAACTACGCCTATCTGCTCAAAGATCCGAGCTTCTTCAAATCAATGGGCAACACGACGCTGTATACGATCGGGAGTTTGATCCTCCTTGTCCCGCTCCCGCTGATCTATTCGCAGTTGCTGTTTTCTGGCGTTGTAATGCGGTCAAACCTGATTCGCCTGCTGATTTTCCTACCAGTTCTCACATCCCTTGTAGTCGCAGGCACGGTCTTCCGTCTGCTCTTGGCCCCGGATGGCATCCTCAACACCGCGCTGATGGCGATTGGTTTGCCTGGGCCCAGGTGGCTGGAAGTGGCGGAACTGGCTGTACCCTCCATGATCCTGGTCGCTACCTGGCGATGGACCGGCATGAACATCATCTACTTCACGTCGGGGCTCACAAATGTGCCCCACGAGGTGTTCGAAGCGGCCTCCATCGATGGCGCCAATGGGCTCCAGCGCTTCCTCTATATAACAGTTCCCATGCTGAAACCTGTCACGATTTTCGTCATCACTCTGACGCTCATCAGCGGGTATCAGGTCTTTGCCGAGCCCTACGTTCTTTTCACCCAAGGCGAGTCGCCCGGCCAAGGTGGCTTGACGATTGCGCTCTATCTCTATCGCCAGGCCTTCCGCTCTTTCAACATGGGCTATGCCTCCACGATTGGGGTCGTGCTAGCACTGATCATCATGGCGATTTCCCTAGTCCAATTTCGGCTATTCGGTTTCTTTTCCGAGGAGGAGTAGGTGAACACAAACATCGCGAGGCAGCCTGCTGTCCACACGGAGAAAAGTTCGGTCAGCCACAGGGGCAAGAACCTCCTGGCCAGGACCGTGGCGACGGTCTTCCTTGGCTTCTTGGCGGTGCTGTTCTTTATCCCCTTCTACTGGATGGTCGTCAGCTCAATCCGCCCCTCCGAGAACATATTCATTGAGGCAGGCAAGTTTTTCCCATCTGAGGTAACGCTGGACAGCTATCGGAAGCTCTTCGACCAATTGCCGTACGCACGTTGGTTCTTCAATTCCGTTTTCATGTCCGTCGCCTATGCCGTGCTGACTCTCGCCCTGTGTACCACGGGCGGTTTTGCCCTTGCCAAGTACCGCTTCCCCTTCCGCAACGCCATCTTCGTAGGAATCCTGGGATCACAGATGATTCCATTTCACCTGCTTTTGATCCCGCTGTTTGTCATCATGGTCAACTACAAACTGACAGATACATACCTTGGGGCTATTCTTCCACTCGCAGCTCACCCTTTCGGTCTGTTCTTCATGCGCCAGTTCATGCTCAACATCAGTGACGACTTGCTTGACGCCGCACGTGTGGACGGCGCATCTGAATATCGCCTCTTTCTCTCCATCGTCCTGCCGCTTGTGAAACCGGCGATGGGTGCGTTGGCCATTCTGTTCTCAATGCAGTTCTGGAACAACCTCCTTTGGCCCTTGGTGGTGATGCGGAGCATGGATAAACTACCGTTGACGGTAGGCATTGCCAGCCTCATCAACCAGTATCGGCCCCAATACGATGTGGTCATGGCAGCCTCTTTTCTTTCCGCCTTTCCAATCATCGTGCTGTTCTTGTTCATGCAGAAACAGTTCCTAACCGGGATGGCAGCCACAGGAGTCAGTGTTGAAAAATAGGTGCAAACGAAAGTCACCCCAAGGCTGACCGGTTCAGAAGATAATCGGATGGACCCGGACGCCGCCTAGCGCTACCAGCCCGACGTGCGGAAGCCGTTGCCCAGAGCCCGCAGTCCTTGCCGAGTATTAAGGGTGACCCGAGCAGCATGCCGCGTACAACTCTCCGGCGGCCTACACCGAGGCAACGCTGTTGAAGACGATTGCGGGTGATTTCGACTTTGTGTGCATTGCGTCGTTGGGCGGTCCGGCGAACCTGCCGACCTTGACTGAGAATAAGGAGAGCGGCGACTATCGCTTCTCCTATGCCAACTGGATGCCGAACTCTTTCGCCAGCATCATGAAGTTTTAGGCAGCCGCAGATAGGGCCGCCGCACGCACAGCGGCGCGTTTCTTGAGGTGCCGCGAAACTCGCCTAGAATCTGGGACGCACCCCATGTGAAATTGGCCGTTGACAGCGGTAAAAGTCTGGTATACCATATACGAAGAACGTTGGTTTCGTTCATTTCCTCTGACCGCAGTGATCGCGCCTATCCTCTGAATCACACTGCGATCGGTCGCTGATTTCCCTTTGGTGCAACGCTCGTTCAGGTCATAGCGCAGCAAGCGCCCGCGACCTTTCTTCCGTCATATTCCTCCTGACCGCGCCCTGGGCGGGTTGAGGGGTGACATCGACTTTCTGGCCGCTTCCTGGCCTGCGATCTCGGCGGAGGAAGCCAGGGAGATCACGCGCATTTCGCTGGCCGCGCGCGAATCCGCTGCCGCTGGTGCCCCGGTCGCGTTGTGAGTTGCCTGGCAGCATCGCGCTGGCTGTCATTCGCTGCGGTCTATCCCCTGAATTCAGGAGTGTTATGAGCCTTTCTAATCTGTTGAGTTCATCTGATCTGCGCCCTGTGCAGCTCGACCGCAATTCGTTGAAAGACCAAACCACCGAGTTGTTGCGGAGCTATATCATCAGCGGGCGCATCCCGCCCGGCACGAAACTGGTGGAGCGGGAGGTCGCCGACCTGCTGGGCGTCAGCCGCATGCCCGCGCGCGATGCGCTGATGGACCTCGAACGCGAAGGGCTGGTGATCAGCCGCCCGAATGGCCGCTATGTGATCAACCCCGACGAGCCGATCATCCGCCATCTGTTCCAGGTGCGTGAAGCGTTGGAGTCGCTGGCGGTTGCGCAGGCTGCGGCCCACGCGTCGCCGGAAAACTGCGCGGCCCTGCAGCAAAGCCTGGAACGGATGCGCGCTGCCATCCGCCGCTATGACCGCGACGGTTACGTGCTGAGTGATCTCGCCGCGCACCAACTGATTTGGCAGCAGGCACGCAACCCTTACCTGATTAAAATGCTCAATTCGATCCTTGGCCCGATCTTTATGTTTATTGCCAGCCACACCGACTACCAGCCGGACTGGTATGAGACGTTGCAGATGCATGAGGAACTGACCGCGCACCTCTGCGCGGGCCGCGCTGACCAGGCTGTTCAAAGCATCCGCGCCCAGCTTACCAATTCGCTGCGGCTTTCGCTTGAGGTCTTTGAACGGAAACGGGCGGCGGCTGTCCCCCACTCCTAGCCGGTTTTCCGTCTTGTACACGCTTGCTACACGTTCACAACTGGCTACACAAACCAAAAGGAGAGAGCAATGTCGACACCCCAGATCTCGCGACGGCAGTTTGTGCGCCTAGGTGCAGGCGTGGCCGCCAGCACGCTCATGGCCGCCTGCGTCCCAGCGACGGCCCCACAAGCGGGCGGCTCGGCGGCAGCAGAAACCATCGAACTGACCTTTGACATGTACAACTTTGATCCTTGGCTGCAGGCCCTGGACGAGATGTTTGCCGACTTCAACGCGGCCAACCCCGGCGTGACCGCTGTCCTGCAAAATGCGCCTGCCGAGGAATTCTGGTCACGCCAAGAAGCACGCCTGGCCGCAGGCACGCCCTCGGACCTGAGCATTGGCGACCCCGGTTATTTTGGCCGCTATGCCCATAAGGGCTATTACCTGGAGTTGGAGACCTTTGTCGAACGCGATCAGATGAACCTGGACGATTGGTTCCCGGTCACGGTCAGCGACTGCCGCTATGACAACACCACCGGCATTGTGGGCCAGGGCGCGCTGGTGGGCATGCCCGCCACCTATGTTGGCCTGATCCTCTACTACAACAAAGACCTGTTCGACGCCGCAGGGCTGGCCTACCCTGACGATACCTGGACGCGCGACACCTTCACCGAAGCCGCCCTGGCGCTCACGCTCGACAGCGCGGGCCACCATTCGGGCGATGCCGATTTCAACGCCGACGACATCGTACAGTGGGGCGTCAGCCACAATCTGGGCTATGGCATGGCTGTCCATGTCTGGAACAACGGCGGCGCGCTCATCAGCGACGACCAGATGACCTGCCTCTTGACCGAACCGGCCACGATGGAGATCTTCGAGTGGTTCGCCCAACTGCTGCACGAGCACCACGCCAACCCAACCCCTGCCCAACTCGAAGGGCTGCCCAACCCGCTCCAGGTCGGCAGGGTCGCCATGAGCATGGACGGTTCATGGAACGTGGACTACTACGTCGCCAACCTCGAATTCAACTGGAATATCGCGCCTGTGCCGATGGGCAACAAGGGGCTGGACCGCATCACCTACGCCGGGACAAACACGCTGCACATCTTCAAGGACTCAGCCCACCCAGAGGAGGCGTGGACGCTGCTGAAGTTTATGACCGGCCCAGAGGGCATGGCTTACTTTGCCAAGACCGGTACGCCCAGCCTCATCTCGACGGCCAACTCGGATGTCTACCTGACCGGCGAGCCGGAACATCGCGCCGTGGCCGTGGACATTGGCAGCTATGCACACAACTACTATCCAGGGCTAAAGAGCGACCTGTGGAAGCAGGTCTACAACGCCGAACTGGAGGCGCTCTGGATCGGCCAGAGTGACGCGGCCACTGTGCTGCAAACGATCTGCGATAAGATTACCCCGATCTTGCAGACGCCCATCGAGGAACTGTAAACGTATCCGCCAGCGACCTGATCCCCACGCCGGGATTGGGTCGCTGCAATCTGGACGTTCCCCCGAGTGAGGAGTGAGAGATTGAGCAGCACCACCACGACTGAACCCACACACGCCGCGCACGCAGTCGCCCGCAGAAGCGGCCTGTCCTGGACCACGCGCCTGATCAACAACGAGCATGTGATCGGCTATCTCTTTGTCGCGCCGCTGATCCTGGGGCTGGCAGTCTTTACCTATGGACCGGTGCTGGCCGCGTTCGGGCTGAGCTTTACCAAAGGCGATTATATCAGCACGCCCAAATGGATCGGGCTGGAGAATTACGCCACGCTGCTGCGTGAGGACCTGTTCTGGAAAAGCCTCAAGAACACCCTCTATTATGTGGTGGGCGTCGTCCCCGCGGGCATCGTGTTGTCGCTGCTGCTGGCGTTGGCGATGAACCAGAAACTGCGCGGCATCGTCTTCTTTCGCACCATTTTCTTTTTGCCCAGCATCACCTCGTCCGTGGCGATCTCGCTGATGTGGCTGTGGATCTACAACCCGGAATTCGGCGTGCTTAACTTCCTGCTGAGGCAGTTATCGATCAAGGGACCGGCATGGCTCAGTTCGCCGGTGTGGGCCATGCCCGCGATCATCCTGATGGCGATCTGGCGCGGGCTGGGCTACAACATGCTCATCTATCTGGCCGGGCTGCAGGGTATCCCAGAAGTTTATTATGAGGCTGCCGAGATCGACGGCGCGGGCAAGTTCGCCAAGTTCTGGTATATCACGGTGCCGCTGCTCTCGCCCACGACCTTCCTGCTGCTCATCCTTGGCCTGATCGGCGCGTTCCAGGTCTTTGAGTACACCTATGTGATGACCGGTGGCGGCCCTGTCTATGCGACGCTGACGCTGGTGTTGCACATCTACAACAACGCCTTTCGCAATTTCCAGATGGGCTATGCCTCGGCCTTAGCCTATGTGCTCTTCTTCATCCTGCTGGGCCTCACCATTGTTCAGTTCCGGCTGCAGAACCGCTGGGTTCACTACGAATAGGCAGGAGGGCCAGATGGCTGTGTCGCATGTTGACCGATCACCCCGATCTCGCTCGTTCGGGGCGTTCATGATCCTGGGGCTGGCCTATCTGCTGTTGGTGCTGACTGCGGTGAGCATGCTCTTTCCTTTCTATTGGATGGTTGCCACCTCGCTCAAGACCGAGGCGCGCGTCTTTGCCTTCCCGCCGGAATGGATCCCCAGCCCGCCTATATTGGACAACTATCGCTATATCTTCACCGAACTGCCCTTTGGCCGCTATGTCATGAACAGCCTTAAGGTCAGCCTGCTGTGGACGCTGGGCGTGGTGCTGTCGTCATCGCTGGCGGCCTATGCCTTCGCCCGTGTCCGCTTCCGCGGGCGTCATGTCCTGTTCATGCTCACCCTGGCGGCGTTGATGATTCCCGGCCAGATCACGATGATCCCGCTCTACGTGGTGATGGCGCGCATCGGCTGGGTGGACACACAACTGCCGCTGATCGTCCCTGCCTATTTTGGCAGCGCCTTTGGCATCTTCCTGCTGCGGCAGTATTTCATGACCATCCCGCAGGAACTCAACGACGCGGCCAAGATCGACGGCTGCAGCCACTTTGGCATCTATTGGCGCATCATGATGCCGCTGTCCAAAGCCGTGCTGGCGACGCTGGCGCTCCTGGCTTTTATGGGCAGTTGGAATGACCTGCTTGGGCCGATCATCTATCTCTATCGCGATGAATTGTTTACCTTGCCGCTGGCGTTGACCCGCTTTCGCGGCCAATACTATACCCAGTGGGCCTATATGATGTCGGGCGCGACGGTGAGCCTCGTGCCGATCCTGCTGGTGTTCCTGTTTACACAGCAGTACTTTGTGCGCGGGGTCGTGCTTTCGGGCCTCAAAGGCTGACGCCGCGCCGCCCAGACACATGAAGGAGCGTTATCGAGGTGACCGAAACGTTGTTTGCGTTTACCAATGACGATGCAGGGATGCAGGATCCGGAGCGCTTTGCCGAGTTGCTGGACTTTCTGGACGAGCAAGCGATCCCTGCCACCTTCTTTGTCGTGCCGCACGGCAACGGTAGACCGCTCGACCAGAAGCCGGAGTGGACAGGACTGTTGCAGCGCGCCCTCGACGCCGGTCATGACCTTGAGCATCACGGCTTCGACCACGGTTCCTGCTTTGAGTTCGGCATCCCGCCCGGCTTTATGCTGGACATCCTACCGCCCGAAACGCAGGCCGCCTATGCCCAGACGCCGGATCAGTTCACCCGGCATCACGGCTATGCATCCCTGCGCGATAAACTTGACCAGGGTCGCGAGATCCTCAGCCGCGTCTTTGGCTATGTGCCGCGCGGCTTTCGCGCCCCCTGCCTCGCCATGTGCGACAACAGCTATCGCGCCCTGGCCGACCTGGACTTTGAATGGAGTTCGAATCAGGTCGTCAACCCGATGGGCTGGCGCTATATCAATCGCGACTATGACCGTGGCGAACCGTGGCAGCGCGAGGTGCCGCCGCGCCCCTTCCGCGCCAACGGCCTCGTCGAAGCGCCGATGCTCTCCGAATACACCTGGTATCTGCAGCCAGACGATGTAGACCGTCACTACGCGCTGATCCAGTCTGATTTCGACCGCACGCGCGCCGAGGGCGGCGCGTTTGTGGTGCTGTCGCACTACTACGCCATGACCGGCCAATGGGCCGCGGGGCTGGAAGTCTACCGCCGCCTCTTCGCCCACGCGCGCGAAACCGGCGACGTGCGTTTTGTCACCCTGAGCCAACTGGTGTCAGAACTGACAACTGGCAACTGACGACTGGC
>CAZYQJ010000232.1:5939-7676 GCA_964649925.1 uncultured Litorilinea sp. | reverse complement strand
CATCGGTGCCGCCGCGCAGCGTCCAGGTCACGGGTGCGCCTGCAAACAGACAGACCGGGATCAGCGTCTGGAGCATGAGGGGGATAGCCCCCGCGGTCCCCACGTCCAGCGAATAGTCGCCCCCTCGCAGGCGTCCTGGCGTAAACTCCAGTTCGGTCGCCCCCACGTTGACATCGGAAACGCGGCAGTCGCTCATCTGCCTCAGGGCGTGCACGATATGGAGATGCTGCGCCTTCAGCCCCGGCACAGGGCGGCCTTGGCGAATCCCTTCGATACGAAAGGGCTGGCCAGTCAACATGCTGAGCGCCAGCGCGGTACGCAGCATTTGCCCGCCGCCTTCGCCATACGCGCCATCTAACAGGATCATATCTGACTCAATTTCTAGCCAGGACGATCAAAACTATCACAGGCTGGCCTGGCATCCTGGCCTGTGCTACACTGTCAACCTGGAAGGATGTGCAGCACCTTGCGCTGATCCTGGAGCGCATAAACTCAGCCAAACAGCATTTTATGTCCCGCCTTGCCCTGCTCTTGCTGTGTACACTCACCCTCCTGGCAGGCTGCGCCACGCCCCCTGCACCAGCGACCGCCACACCTGTCGTCACCCTGTCCGGCGCGATCCGGCCTCCGTCACCCCCTATTGTACGGGAACAGGAGGTCGCAACGCCAACCGTCCCAATCACGTCGACCGAGACGACCGGCGCGACGCCGGTTGGGGCTGAACCGCTGCTGCCCACGCCGACCGCGACCACAGACCTGCCTGGAGTTGTGCTGCTGCCCACGCCCACCCCGTCCGCCGAAGTATTACCCGCCGCCGATACGGGGTCGCTGCCTGCCAACTTTCAGGCGCAGGGCGCATTCACCTCCACCACCACATTCGCCGACGGCACGACGCAGGAGCAGCAAGGCGAATTTAGCATCACGCATGTACAGGCGGCGAATGTCTATGGAGCCAATGTCGCTTATCAACTGACCACGACGAATGATAGCGGCGCGACGGGTACGGTCACTGTTTATCAAATAGACGACCATATCGCCGTACACTTTGAGGATGATGAGTGGATTGTGCTGGCGCGCGATGCCGAATCCGGGCTGGTCGAGGCGATCCAGCCAATCACCGATCTGGCGCGCAGTTTTGCCCCGGTGCGCGCCCAGGCGCAAGATATGGGTATGGAAGAGGTCAACGGGGTCGCCGCGCGCCATGTTCGGCTCGATAGCCCGGCCCAGATGCCGCGGCTATTTGCAGGTTCGCTCTTCCAGTTCTCCGGCCAGATCACATCGCTGCTGTTCGACGTCTGGATTACGGAGCCGGAGGAGACAGTGCTGCGCTACATCTTTGACGTCGAGTTGAGCGGCGCATCCGTCCTCAACAGGGCGCTGCAGCCCGAAGACGCCGACCAGCATGTTATCTGGACTTTTGAGCTACTGGAGACGGACGGCGATCTGACCCTCACCTGGCCGGAAGATGCGCCCGCGCCCGGTGTGCTGGAGGTGCCGGGCTTTGCCCCTGGCGAATTCCCCATCCCACCCGACGCAGAACTAGTCTCGACATATGTAGGTCTCCCGGAATTGATCAGCGATCGCAGCGTGGACGAACTCAGCCGCTTCTATCAGGAAGAACTGGGCGCGCTCGGCTGGACGCTGGAGGGCGGTTTCGGGCTGTTTTTGTGCAGCAAGGATGGGGACAGCTTTCAGCTTTTGATCGTCGGGGAAGAGGACGGGGGCAGCCGGGTCAGC
>CAZYQJ010000232.1:0-5839 GCA_964649925.1 uncultured Litorilinea sp. | reverse complement strand
TGCCCCAACGTGCGGACGCTGTGGTCACGCGTGTGGTGGATCAACTGCCAGTGACCAAACTGATCCAGCAGTTCGCGCACGCGGTCACGGCGCACCTGCATCCGCGCATCTTTGACCTCCCACGCCCCCAACACCTGGTTCACGACTAGGAGAGAATCCCCGCGCACCTCCACGCGTGCTGTCGAAGGGGACGCGCCGCTATCGTGCAGCTTCTTGAGGATGGCTTCGAGCGCGGCGATCAGCGTGTCATACTCGGCTTCGTTGTTAGTCACCCGGTCGCCAAAGCGCAGTTGAACGATCTGCTGCGGCTGCCCCGGCCAGCGCAGCGCGTAGCTGCCATATCCCTGGCCTGGGTTGCCGCGACTGCCCCCGTCAAAGATCACCACAATCGGCTGTTCAGGGGCCTGGCCGGGCAGCGGGGCCATCGTGTGCGGCTCCAGCGGCGCATCGGCATCCGGCACGCCCACCACCACCTTGCCGCTCACAGGGGATCGGTACGCTTCATCCGGTGCAGGCTTCTCCGCGGGACGTTCGGGCGGCACAAATCGGGCGGGCGTGCTGCGCGGTACCGTCCGGCGCAGGAGCTTGCGGTAGCGCAGCCCCAGCGCAGGTGCGATCTGCAGCCGGTTGCGGTCGGTCAACAACTCGTCGGACGCGGCCAGCCCGCTCGCACGCAGACGGCGCGCCAGGCGGCGGCGATCTTCAGGAGCCAACTGCTCTATCGCTTCAAAGATGGACGCGAGCGATGGCTCGCTTTTCCCCTGATGTTGTTCTGAACGGGCCATGGGGATTTCGTTCTCCGCAGGCGGAACCCTCTAGGCGCGCACAGCCTGGCGGTCTTGACGCCTGCGCAGGCGCGCCTGCTCCCAGAGATGGAGCAGGTTGGAAGAATGGAACTGTTGGACAATCCCGCCCAAGGGGATGCGGCTGCGGCCAAACTGCTCGATATCATACTGCAGCAGATCATGTTTGGTCGCGCCGTTGTTCATCAACGTCTCCACCGTGTTCTCAATGTCGTCGAGATACTTGATGCTGGCATTGATGCTGCTGGTCACCTCGCCGCGCAACAGGATATCGCCATGCCCCTGGACGATACTCTCCAGGTTGAACTCATGCAGATTGGCGAGGGATCGCTTGTAGTCCTCCACATTGCTAAACGGGGACGCGATCAGCGGGACGGGCATCATCAGGTCGCTCGCAAACAGCACCTTGTCCTCACGCACATGGACAGCGCAGACTTCGGGGCTTGGGCCAGGGGTGTTAAAGACATGAACCGTCTTGCCTCCCAGGCGAATGACCATCCCCTCGTTGAATACCAGTTTGGGCAGCCGGATCTGTACCTGGCGCAGTTCGGGGGTATGCTCCTTCGCTTCCTCCAGCGAGGTATAGGCGTACTTGATCAGCATCTCCCGGCACAGTTCATGGGCGACCAGTTCGGCATCGGGAAAGAGATAGGAGCCATAAATATGGTCTGCATGGGCCACCGTGTTGATCACATAGCGGATTCCCTGTGGGGAAACGCGGCGCGCAAAGTCGATCACCTGCCGGGTCTCAGAAGGAAACGGCAACGTATCGATCAATATACCGCCCTCCGGTGTTACCACCAGCCCAGCATTGACCTCCAGATAGAGTTCGCTGGTAAAAACCCAGGTATCGTCAGCCACACGCGTGCGAATGATCGCCACTGGTCACCCCTCATTCCTACACAGATTGGTCAAACGGCGCGCCGGTATTCGGCCCTCGACCTCCGGCCACGGCAAGTGATTATGACAAGCGTTTGCTCAGTCTAACACAGTCACAGTCCAGCGTCAAAAAAGTAGACATAATCCGGAGATAGGGCCACTCCCCAAAAAAAACCGCCCGGCTAGAACCGGACGGCAATGACTCCACGAAATCGTGTGGACAGTGGGTTGCGAACCTGCAAACGCAGGTGGGTGCCGATTGGGCGCTTCTGTCTTATCTCAGCCGAAGCCGAGGCTACCACTTCCACGCCACGTTATCAAGCTCCCGAAGTGAAACTGTTGGCTCGCCCCGTATGTCTATCCAATCACGGAAACCGCAGAGTCATCTATACTATACCACAGCTTGCCGAGTGGAGCAAGGTATAGGCAGCGGTTTGCCCCATCTATTTCCCCATATAGGTATCAGATTTTGGGGTCATTTGAAGATACAGACGGAGCCGATTGCACTGCCTCGAACGGCGCATGCAGCCAGTAGTCGCCGCTGGCAAAGTCTGGTACAATGCTGCCACGAATACTCCACGAACTCTCGCGACAATAGGACGCGACTGCATGGACGGATATACCCCGCGCCGCATCATCCTAGACACCGACCCCGGTATCGACGATGCCCTGGCGATCCTGCTGGCATTGGCCTCCCCCGAACTGACATTGGAAGCGGTGACTGTCACCGGCGGAAACTGCACCCTGGAGCAAGGGGTCGAGAACGCGCTGCGCGTGCTGGCGCTGGCCGGTGCGACCCATGTACCAGTGGCCGCAGGCGTGGCCGTCCCGCTGATCCGCCCCCCGTTCACCGCGCCGGAGACGCACGGGGATTCTGGTCTGGGCTATGCCCGGCTGGACCCCGCGCCCCAGGTGGCCTGCGGCCAGCACGCGGTGGACTTGATGATCGAACAGATCCTGGCCGCGCCGGGGGAGATCACGCTGGTTGCGGTCGCGCCGCTGACCAACGTGGCGCTGGCCATCCGCCGCGAACCGCGCATTGTGCAGGCCGTGCGCGAGGTGATCGTGATGGGCGGCGCCCTGCTGCACCAGGGCAACACCACCCCTACCGCCGAATTCAACACCTACGTCGACCCGCACGCCGCACACATCGTCTACCATTCGGGGATGCCGCTGACGTTGGTCCCGCTGGATGTGACCTATCAATGTGTCCTGACCCAGCGCGATATCGAACGGCTGCTCCTGTTGTCCTCGCCGATCATGCAGTTCATTGCCGATGCGACCCGGTTCTACATGGAGTTCCACGGCGACTATCAGGGTATCCAGGGCTGTGTGATCAACGACCCCCTGGCCCTGGCGCTGACCTTTGCCCCGGAATTAGTGACGACACGGGCGCTGCATGTGACCGTGGACGTATGCAGCGAATTGGGACTCGGCCAAACCATCGGCGACTTTTACAACGCATGGCACAAACCGCCCAACATGCAGGTAGCGCTCCAGGTGCGCGCCCGCGCCTTTATCGATCTCTTTGTCAGCCGGATGGAAACATGGGTGCGCGGATTGGACGCAACACTCTTTTAGTCGTCGCTCTCTAGCTACCGTCACACAAGGAGGAATCTATGGGATTTGGCGAACGGCTGCGACGTGACTTTAGCACAGTCACACTGGTGCTGATTCCGGTGGCGATTGCCATCAATGTGGTGATTGGCCAGATCGTGGTGCTGCTCAGGCTGCCGGTCTATCTGGACTCCATCGGCACGGTGTTGGTGGCGATCCTGGCTGGGCCGTGGGCAGGGGCGTTGACCGGCGTTCTCAGCAATATCATCTGGGGCATCACGTTGGACCCGAACGCCTTCCCCTGGTTTCCGGTGAACCTGCTCATCGGCCTGACGGCGGGCATCTGTGCCAACTACGGGTGGTTCAAGAGTTGGTGGGGGGTGTTAATCACAGGCGTGATCATCGCCATCGTCGCGGCGATTGCCTCCGCCTTTATCAACGTGGCGCTCTACGGCGGGATCACCGCCAGCGGATCGTCGTTCCTGACAGCCTATTTGCTGGCATCGGGCCGAGGGCTGATCGAATCGGTCTTGGCGACCAACTTCATCTTTGAGCCAATCGACAAGATCGCCACCTGTTTCCTGGCCTGGGCCGTGGTCAAAGGGCTGTCCAGCCGCTATGTGGCCCGGTTCCCGCGCTCAGGCAACGTGCTGGAGACGCCGGTCGCCTCGGCCAGCTACGCCCAGCGGTAACAGCAGGGTCTTGTCTGTGACCGAACGTCTCAGTCTCTACCTGGATCGCGAGAGCGCGCTGCACCGGCTGAACCCGCTCACCAAGTTGACGCTCGCTCTCTGCCTGGTCTTGATCAACTTCCTGGGGCCTGGCTACTGGCTGCCCACGCTGCTCTACCTCCTGGTGCTGCTGCCGTTGAGCGTGTGGGGACGGGTGGCCGGGCCGTTTTTGCAGACCACGATACGGCTGCTGCTGCCATTAGTGGCTTTTCTGTTTGTCATGCAAAGCCTCTTTTATCCCGGCGGGCGCACGGTCATTTTTGAGTTGTGGGTCTTTAGCGTCAAGTTGGAAGGGGTGCAGTTTGCCTACCTGACAGCCACACGCATCATCACCATGGTTGGGTCATTTCTGCTGCTGCTCTTCACCACCCACCCCGGTGCGCTGATGGCTGACCTTAACCGTCGCGGCGTTTCGCCGTCGCTGACCTACATCATCGTCAGCACGCTGCAGATCATCCCGCAGATGCGCACCAAAGCCAATACCATCACCGATGCGCAGCGGGCGCGCGGGCTGGAGACAGGCGGGTCGCCGCTCAACCGGGTGCGGGCGCTGCTGCCGCTGGTCGGGCCGCTGGTCTTTGGGTCGCTGGTCGACGTGGAGGAACGGGCCATCGCGCTGGAGGCGCGCGCCTTTCGCGCCAAGCGTCCCAAAACCAGCCTGTTGGAGATTCCAGACAGCGGGCGGCAGCACTTGGCGCGGCTGGGCTTGTTGGGGCTGGCCGTCGTGATGATTGGGCTTGGCCTATGGCTTTGATCGAACTGCGTGAGGTAACCTACACCTATCCCAACACGGCAGCGCCCGCGCTGCAAGATGTGACGCTGCACGTCGAGGAAGGCGAATTTGTCGCCATCATTGGGGCCAATGGTGCAGGCAAGTCCACCCTCGGCTATGCCGTCACCGGCTTTGTGCCGCACTTCTTTCAGGGTGACTTGCAGGGAGAGATCACCGTCGCCGGGCTGGACACACGCACCCACGGGCTGGAAGACCTGATGCTGGTGGCCGGGCTGGTCTTTCAGAATCCTGCCAACCAGATATCCGGAGCCAGATTCACCGTCTTTGAGGAGATCGCCTTTGGGCTGGAAAACCTGGGCGTGCCGCGTGACGAGATGCGCCGCCACATCAGCCAGGTGATGGACCTGATGGGCATTGCCGACCTGGCCGACCGGTCACCTTATGCCCTGTCGGGCGGGCAGCAGCAGCGCGTTGCCCTGGCCTCGATCCTGGTAATGGCCCCGAAGGTGCTGGTGCTGGACGAACCGACCTCACAATTGGACCCCATCGGCAGCCGCGAGGTCTTTGCCGCTATTCATAGCCTCAGCCGCCAGGGCATGACGGTGCTGATGGCCGAACACAAGTTGGAATGGGTGGCAGCCTTTGCCGACCGGGTGTTACTCCTGGCGGACGGGCGTATCCTGCTCGATGGGCCGCCGGATCAGGTACTGGTCCGCCCTGAACTGATCACCCATGCCGTGGGACAAACCGCCTATACGGCAGCAGCGCAGCAGAGCGCAAAGCGCGGCCTGTGGCCTGCATCGCAGCCGCTGCCCATCACCCTGGATCAAGCCGCCGACGGCTTTGCAAGCGTGATGAACGGAGTGACGGATGCCAGTTGAGCCAACGCAGACCGAACCGATGCCCATTGAGGTCACAGACCTGCACTACACCTATCCGTCAGGGGTTCAGGCGTTGGCGGGCGTCTCGCTCCGCATCGAGCCGGGCGAACAGGTGGCGATCATCGGGCAGAACGGGTCAGGCAAGACTACCCTGGTCAAACACTTCAACGGATTGCTGCAGCCCACCCAGGGGACGGTGCGGATCGGCGACTGGCTGACCAGCGAACACACGGTAGCGCAGCTGGCGGCGCGCGT
>CAZYQJ010000231.1:0-7693 GCA_964649925.1 uncultured Litorilinea sp. | reverse complement strand
CTCTGATCTCCTTATCCTTTCGGATGTTTCTTCGTCATTCGCGCAATTGGCTTGTCCCAACTACGACATTTGCATACAGCATAGGCCGAATGGGGGCGCGATTCCATGAGATAAATCAAATAACCGCGCCGGGCGCGGCAAAAGAATCACCCCAGCCTTGCTCGCGAACAAAGCTGGGGTGGTCGTAGCTTGAGGATAATTGTCAGGAAGTCAGGGAGGGTAATTCGATAGGTGGGCGTGTTGGCAAACAGGAAGTGCCGCTACTCATTGGCCAGCTTGTGAAAGGCACGCGCCGCCGCGTCAATCGTGTGGTCGATCTCCGCATCGCCGTGGGCGCTCGACAGAAAGCCCGCCTCAAACTGTGACGGAGCCACGTAGACGCCATCGGAGAGCATAGACTGGAAGTAGCGGGCGAAACGGGCTGTATCCGATTGTTTGGCAGAAGGCCAGTCCGTCACCGGCTGGTCGGCAAAGAACAGGCCAAACATCGTCCCCACTCGGCTGACCTGCACAGGGATCTTGGCCTCTTCAGCGGCGGCGGCCAGCCCTCCCACCAGTCGCTCCCCCTGCTGCTCGATACGTTCCCAGACGCCGGGCGCAGCCAGGCCGCGCAGCGTGGCGATGCCTGCGGTCATGGCGAGTGGGTTGCCGGAGAGTGTGCCTGCCTGGTACATCGGCCCGGCAGGTGCGACCATCTGCATAATCTCACGCCTGCCGCCATACGCGCCTACGGGTAGCCCCCCACCGATCACCTTGCCCAACGCCGTAACATCTGGGGTTATGTCAAATAGCGCCTGCGCGCCGCCTGGATGCACGCGGAAGCCGGTCATCACCTCATCGAAGACCAGCAGCGACCCTGCATCCTGCGTCAACGTGCGCAGCCCTGCCAGGAAGCCCGGCTGCGGCGGGACCAGCCCCATGTTGCCCGCCACAGGCTCGACGATCACGGCTGCGATCTCCTGCCCCATTTCATCAAAGAGCCGCTCGACCGAAGCCAGGTCGTTATAGCGCGCCAGGAGCGTATCGGCGACCGTCGCCGCTGGCACGCCGGGCGAATCAGGCAACCCGAGGGTGGCGACTCCCGACCCTGCCTGCACCAACAGCATATCGGCGTGACCGTGATAGTTGCCCTCGAACTTGACGATCTTGCTGCGTCCCGTGTAGGCCCGCGCCAGCCGCAGCGCGCTCATGGTCGCCTCGGTCCCAGAGTTGACAAAGCGCACGACCTCCAGGTTGGGCATGGCCTGGGTGATCAGCCGCGCCAGTTCCACTTCCTGAGGACAGGGCGCGCCATAGCTTGTGCCGCGCACGACTGCATCTTGCAGCGCGGCCACCACATCGGGGTGAGCATGGCCCAAGATCAGCGGCCCCCATGACATGATGTAATCCACATAGCGGTTGCCGTCTACGTCGACTAGATACGCGCCTTCACCGCGCTCAATGAAGATCGGCTGTCCGCCGACGGCGCGAAAGGCGCGCACGGGCGAATTGACGCCCCCTGGCAGCAGCGTACAGGCTTCTGCAAACAGCCGTTCAGAGGTCTGAATCGTCATACCGCCTCTCCTGCCGGAAGCCACTGTGCGGCGCGTGCCTGAATCAAGTCGACCAGCGTTTCAATATAGAGCGGATCCGTGTTGAGCGCGGGCGGACGCACCAGACGCATACCTAACTCGCGCGCCAACCCCTGGGCCTTGATGTCGATGTCGAACAGGATCTCTACATGGTCGGACACAAACCCGACCGGCAGGCTGATAACGTCTTTAATTCCCTGTGCAGCCAGTTCCGGCAGGTGTTCTTCTAGCTGAGGCCCCAGCCACGGCTCCGGGCTGCGCCCCGCGGATTGGTAACTCCACGACCAGCGTGTCTGCGGCAGACCGGCACGCGCGGCCACCAGTGAGGCAGTCTCGCGCAGTTGGGCGTCGTAGGGGTCGCCCATTTTGAGGATGCGCGTGGGCAGGCTGTGGGCGCTAAAGACGACATGCACGCGATCTCGATCGGCCTCCGGCCATTCCGCCAGCCCTTGATGGACCCGGTTGACCAGGGCCTGGATGTACTTGGGCGCGTCGTGATAGCTGGCAATGTGCTCAAATGCAATATCGCCATGGACCATCTCCAGCCCATCAGCGATCTTGTCCTGATACTTGGCGACGCTCAATTTGCTGAAATGGGGCGCGAGCACCAGGCTGACGGCGTGGGTAATGCCGTCTTCAACCATCTGCCCCACCACTTCCTCGATCCACGGCGACCAGTGGCGCATGCCCAAGTAGCAGCGGAAATAAGCGGGGTCGAGTTGGGCAGAGACCGCGGCCACCTGCTGCTGTGTGATCTCCAGCAGGGGCGATTTGCCGCCGATCTGTTCATAGTTGTGGCGGATCTCCTCCAGGACTTCGGGCGTGGTCGGTCGCCCGCTGCGGATGTCCGACAGATAGCCGGGCAGGTCATCCAGGCTGTTGGGGCCGCCATAGGCCATAATCAAGACGCCAATTGGGTAGTGTGGCGTATCGGTCATGCGTTGTTTACCTTCTCCTGCGTACAAGGGCCGCAACCTCAGGCTGCGGCCTGCGTCTGTTCGTGTACATAGTCCACCAGCCGCCGCACCTGGTCCACCGGGGTCTCCGGCACAATGCCGTGGCCCAGGTTGAAGATGTGCCCTGGGCGGCCTGCGGCGTCGGCCAGCAACGCATCCACCTGGAACTTGAGTTCACGCCAGGGGGCGAGCAGCAACGCCGGGTCCAAATTGCCCTGGATGGGCCGATTGTGGCCGATCTGGTCCCAGTACCAACCCAACGGCATGCGCCAGTCCACGCCAATCACGTCACCTCCGGCGGCGGCAACCTCGTCAATGTAGGCTGCGGTTCCTGTGCTAAAGTTGATAACAGGCACCTGGGCGCGGCGAACCAGGTCAAAGAGCATCCGGTTATAGGGCTGCACAAAGCGGCGGTAGTCGTCGCGGCCCAGCGCTTGCCCGGCCCAGGAGTCGAAGAGTTGGAGCGCGGCTGCGCCCGCCTTGGCCTGGGCGATCAGGTAGTCGGCCTGGACGGTTACTAACTTGGTCATGAGCCGCCGCCACGCTGCCGGTTCGCTGTACATCAAGGCCTTGGTCCTGATGTAGTTGCGCGAACTCCCCCCTTCGACGGCATAGCTTGCCAGGGTGAACGGCGCACCGGCAAAGCCGATCAGGGGGATGCCGCGCGGCTCCAGTTCGGCGGTGACCAGGCGGATCGCGTCCAGGGTGGGCTTTAGGGTCTCTTGCGCCGGGGGTGTGGCAAGCCTGTCGATGTCCAGTGTGCGGCGCAGGGGATTATTGATCTGCGGGCCTTCACCCTTGACAAATTCGAGGTCCAGCCCCATGCCGACTAGCGGCGGCAGGATGTCGGCAAAGATAATCGCCGCATCCACGTTCAAGGCGTTGATGGGCTGGAGCGTCACTTCGGCAGCCAACTCCGGCGAGCGGATCAACTCCAGCAGGCTGGATTTGGCGCGCAGGGCGCGGTATTCAGCCATATAACGTCCAGCCTGGCGCATAAACCAGACCGGCGTATAGGCGGTGGACAGCCCCCGACAGGCGCGCAAAAAGGACGCAGTGGGTTCTGTGGGGGGCGCGGTCTCCTGGCCGGGGGTCGCAGTTCGAGCGTGTGGATGCATAGCGATTTCGGATCCTTTAGGCGAGGGCAGCCCGCCAGGCCACCTTGCCGATAAAGAACGGCCCTAGCCGTTCCAGGTGCAGCGAGGTCTGTTTGGTCTTGCGCATGCGCTGGACAATGGCCGAGAGCGGCAGGAGTTCCGGCCCAATCAGCCCGACGACAAAGTCGTTGTCATTTCTGTCCAGCCCATGACAGACAAGCCGGATATCGTACCCCAAGCGGGCGCGGCCAAACGCCCGGCCAATGCCCCCATGTTCCATCAGGATCACGTTCTGCTCTTGGGCGCTGAGTTGCTCAAAGGAACCGGCGCGGCGCAGCGGATACCAGACTGCCCACGGCAGTTCCGTATCCATGAGCCGCCGGATGGGCCGCTTGATCAGGGTATCTTCCAGGTCTGGTTCATAGCCGAGCGAGTAGGTACGCCCCAACATGGTGTGTTCGGGCTTGGGGGTCAGGTCCACAAAGGGCGGCTGATTGTAGAAGCGCCGCATCTCACTTAGGAAATAGTCCGGCGACTCGCTGACGGTCAACAGTGCCACGCCCTGCGGGTCGTTGATATCTTCGTAGAGTACCCCGCGCACCTGGCTGGCTTCGAGGGCAGCGATCAGCGCCGCGCTGTCGGTTACGCCGCCAAACGCCATAAACTGCATAAAAAGGCGACGGTTGCTGGAGATCACCTCCCCTTCGGCGCTACGCCCCTTTTCGCTCAGGTCCACATTTTCCAGATCGTTGGACTGCGGGCGTTCTTGCAAGGTCTTCAGGCCGTTTGGTTTCATGGAACTCCTCTTGTTGTGTGGCTGATGGTCATATAGACCAATAGAATGCGAAAGCCCTCCCTGGTTAGCTCTGCAACCAGCGGACGGCATCGAGTGCATGGTAGGTGATGATCAGGTCGGCCCCGGCACGCTTGATGCCAAGCAGTGTTTCCAGCGTGGCGGCGCGCTCGTCCAGCCAGCCCTGGGCCGCGGCAGCTTTGATCATGGCGTATTCACCGCTGACATTATAGGCAGCCAGGGGCATCTCTGGAAACGCTGCCCGCAGCCGTTGGATGACATCCAGATAGGCAAGCGCCGGTTTGACCATGAGGAAGTCTGCCCCCTCCTGCACATCTAGCGCGGCTTCGCGCAGGGCTTCGCGCGCATTCGCCGGGTCCATCTGGTGGGTCTTGCGGTCGCCAAACTTGGGCGCGCCCTCCGCCGCATCGCGGAAAGGGCCGTAGAAACCCGACGCATACTTCACCGCGTAGGACATGATCGGGATGTGGCTGAAGTCGTGCGCGTCCAGCGCAGCGCGCAGTGCGGCCACCATGCCATCCATCATGCCGCTAGGCGCGACGATATCCGCCCCGGCGCGTGCGTGGGAGATTGCCACATCCGCCAGAACGGGCAGCGTCTCGTCGTTGAGGACGTAGCCTTCTTCGAGGTGTCCGTGCGGCCGCGCGCCGTTGCCCTGGTTGAGTAGGCCGCAGTGTCCGTGATCGGTATACTCGCAGAGGCAGACGTCGGTAATGACGACCATTTCAGGCAGGTCGCGCTTGATGGCCGTTACTGCCTGCTGCACAATGCCATCATCGGCAAAATTCTCCAGCCCGACCGGATCCTTCGAGGCAGGGATGCCAAAGAGCAGCACCGCACGCACCCCCAACTCTGCGGCGCGCGCCGCGACATGGACGGTGCGGTCTACTGAAAGCTGCGCCACACCCGGCATTGAGGCAATGGGGCGTTCTACCCCCTGCCCGTGGACGACGAACAACGGGTAGATGAAATCGTCCGCGCTCAGGTGAGTTTCACGCACGAGGGCGCGCAGCGCAGGTGTGCGCCGCAGCCGCCGCGGGCGAATGGCTGTAGGGCTGCCCGTTTGTCCTGTGTGCGTACGCGCCAGCGGCGCGGTTGTGGAGATGCCTTCCATCACATTCGTTTCCTTTTAGCTACCGTCAAAATGATCCGCCAGCGCAGCCACTAATCCCGCCGCGGTGTGATCGGTCGCCACAACCTGGGGTGCATAGCCCAGACCTTGGAGGACATCGGCTGTCTTGGGACCGATACAGGCGATGACGCCGCGGCGCAGATGATCCACCAGCCCCTCCTCCCCTGCGATGGCCGCCAAAAAGCCCTGAACGGTTGACCCGCTGGTAAAGGTGATCGCGTCCCAGCCCTGACGCAATTCGTCCAGCGTGTCTGGGGGCAGGGGCGCATCAGCCGTGGTGTAGACATGGATTTCGTCCACGCGTGCGCCGCGCGCTTGAAGCCGGTCTACGACTGCGGCCCTGGCAATGGCGGAGCGCGGCAGCAGGATGCGATCCCCCGCTTGCAGGGGCAGTTCCGCTGCCAAAAGATCGCCGTCATAGCGGCTTGGCACAAAGTCGACGGCAATGCCCTGCTCTGCCAGCGCGCTCACCGTGCTTGGCCCCACCGCGGCGATGTGTACCTGGGGTGCGTGACTGGCCACACGGCGCATGGCAGGCCGCGAGCAGACCACCTCCACCGTATTGGCACTGGTGAAGACTACCCAATGATAATCGTCCAGGTGTTCCAGCGCGGCGTCGAGCGCGGACAGGTCGGCCAGCGGCACGATCTGGGCTGCAGGGGCCACGACGACGCACGCTCCCTGTTGCTGCAGCGCGGCGACCAGTTCCCTGACCGTGTGCTGCGGGCGTGTCACCACCACCCGTTTGCCTGCCAAGGGGCGGGTCGCCCCGTTCAAAATGGCCTCCACACCCTGATCACGCAGCGTAGACGCGACATGCTCCGCCACCTCATGGGCGTCTCCCCCGGTGGCCTGGGCGTTGGCGACGCGCGATCCGTCGGTGCTTGCGACGCGCGCCTGTAAGGTGAACGCGCCGGGTGTGCTGGCAGGTTCGGCCCAGGCTGCTACCGGCGCGGAACAGCCGCCGCCCAACAACCAGAGCAGATGGCGCTCGGCGTCTGTGGCGGCCTGGACCGCGGGTTCGTGGATCGCGGCCAGCAGCGGGCGAATGCGCGGGTCGTCGGCACGGCACTGCACGGCGAGCGCACCCTGCCCAGGTGCGGGGAGCATGAGGTCAAGCGGCAACCACTGGCTAATGTGCGCTTCTAGCCCCAGGCGACGCAGCCCTGCACCGGCCAGCACGGCAGCATCATATTCGCCTTCCATCACTTTGCGGATGCGCGTATCTACATTGCCACGGATGGGCCGGATAGTCAGGTCAGGGCGAAAGGCGAGCAGTTGGGCCTGACGACGCAGGCTGCTTGTGCCGACGACTGCGCCTTCCGGCAGCGTTTCCAGCGTCCACCCATCATGGCGCGCCACCAGCGCATCTCGCACATCCTCGCGGCTGAGTACCGCCCCTACGGCCAGCCCTGGTGCGTCCTCGATGGGCAAATCCTTGAGCGAATGCACTGCCAGGTCAATCTCGTTGCGGCGCAGGGCCTCTTCCAACTCCGCAGTGAACAGGCCCTTGCCGCCGATCTCGGGCAGCGGGCGATCCAGCCGCCGGTCGCCCTGGGTGACCATATGCACAAACTCGCAGCGGAGACCGGGGTGGCGCGCTTCAAGCAGCCGGGCAACATGCTCGGTCTGCCACAAGGCAAGCTTGGAGGTGCGTGTACCAATCCGCACCGTGGATTCAGTGCGAAACAGTTGGCTCATGGGATGATGTGGGTTCGCTCTCAAGGCCAAAGATGGCGCGGATGGTCGTGGCGTGCTGGGCTGCTTCGTCCATCTCGGCCAGGGACTTGATATGCATGGTGGGTTCGTGAAGCAGTTTGTTGACCAAGGCACGCGTCATCAAATCGAGATGGGCGCGCGTGTCGTCGTCGACGTCGCCCAAGAAGCGCAACGTACGTTCCACCTCCTGGCGGCGGATCTGCTCGGCCTTCAGACGCAGTTCCAGCACCAGGGGACGTATGCTGAGGCCGCGCAGATCGTGCTGCCAGTGCTGCAACGCCTCCTCGATCAAGGCTTCTACCTGCGGGATCGCCCGGCGGCGCGAGGCAAGCCCCTGGTCTAGCTCTTCACGCAAGTCGTCCACGTCAATCATGGTGATGCCAGTGAGATTGCGCAGCGCGGGG
>CAZYQJ010000230.1:0-7706 GCA_964649925.1 uncultured Litorilinea sp. | reverse complement strand
GCACGCCGAACTACGCCTCAAGGGGCTTCAGCGTGCCCGCGGCTTTAGCTGGGAACTGGCGGCACGGCGCACGCTGGAGGTCTATCACGCCGTGGGCGAACAGGCCTTGCCGGTCTTTACCGACGCCGATACCGCGACCTCCTCGACGCGCACCCCAGAACGGCTGTGACCCCCCTGCCGCAAGCGCAACATGACCTGACCTCCCGCCCCGTATGGACATCCTGCTGCTGACTCCGCAACTCCCCTATCCGCCGCGCCAGGGGACGACCATGCGCAACTTTGGGCTGATCCACTACCTAGCCCAACGCCATCGCCTGGACTTAATCACGTTCTTGGCTCCCGGTGAAACGCTGGCGGCGGATAACCCGCTGCACGCGCTCTGCCATCATATCGTCGCGCTGCCCCAGCCACAGCGCACCCTGGCCGCCCGGCTGCGGGATACGCTGACCTCGCCCTACCCAGACATGGCCCTCCGGCTGGAAGACCCGGCCATGCATCAGGCTGTGCAGCGCGCCCTGGCCGCCCACCCCTACGATATCCTCCAGATCGAGGGCATTGAGTTGGCCCAATATGCCCGCCATGCGCCGCGCTCGGCCCGTGTCATCTTTGACGACCACAACTGTGAATACCTGCTGCAGCAGCGCGCCGCGCTCGCCGACCTGCGCACACCGCGGCGCTGGCATGCCGCAGCCTACAGCCTGGTCCAGTCGCAAAAACTGCGCCGCTACGAAACCGCGGCCTGCCGCGCTGCCGATGCAGTGATTGCCGTGAGCGAGCCGGACCGCGCCGCCCTGACCCGCATCGCGCCGGGCGCGCCCATCCAGGTGATCCCCAACGCCATTGACCTGGAAAGCTACGCCCAGACACGCCATGCGCCTGCGCCCGATGCGCCCTTTACCCTGCTCTTTACCGGCAAGATGGACTACCGGCCCAACGTGGACGCCATGATCTGGCTGGGCCGCGAAGTCCTGCCGCACCTGCTGGCCCACACGCCGGACCTGCGCTGCCAGATCGTCGGCCTCAACCCCCACCCGCGCCTTGACACACTGCGCGCCATGCCCCAGGTCGAGATCACCGGCGGTGTCCCTGACGTGCGCCCGTACCTGGCCGCCGCCCACGCCTACGTCATCCCGATGCGCGTCGGCGGCGGTACACGCTTTAAGGCCTTGGAGGCCATGGCCTGCGCCAAACCCATCGTCAGCACTTCACTCGGGGTCGAGGGGATCTCGGTCCAGTCAGGGCAGGAGTTGCTGATGGCCGACACGCCGGATCAGTTTGTGAAGGCGATCCAAACGCTCATTCAAGACCACGCGCAAGGGGGGGCGCTGGCGGCCCGTCTCGGCGCGGCGGCGCAGCGTTTTGTCGCCGCCCATTACACCTGGGACAAAATCCTGCCCCACCTTGAACAACTCTACGCCGCGCTGATCGACCCGCCGCACCGCTAGAGACTTAAGGCGGCTGCCTAAGGTCCCCAGGTCAGCCGCTCCTGGAACCAGTCATTGTCGCCTATGCCAAAGTGACCGGGCAGGTCAAACAGCTTGCGCGGGTCGCTGCCATCGGTGTGCATCACATACACGGACCAAACACCGTCCCGGTCGGTCAAAAAGGCGATGGCGCTGTTATCGGGTGAGGCAGTAGCCAACCCATCGGTGGCTGGGTGGTCAGTCAGTTGCACCAGACCGCTGCCGTCCGCATTGACACGGTAGACATCCCAGTTGCCGCTGCGATCCGACATCATCAAAATCTGGCTGCCCAGGTTGTCCGTGGGGACATCGCCCGGCCATCCCGTCGCGCTGGACGGCATCCCGCCCACGGTATCCATGACCTGAACGCCGCAGATGCTCCCCGTATCCCAGTAGTTACAGCCGTTGAACGCAATCCGCCCGTCGGCCAGAAAGATCGGATAGCGGCCAAAGATCTCCCACGCCTCGTACATCATCGGCAGGCGGTCGCGGCGGTCGGCCAGGTCGTCCTGCAGATAGATGCGGTGCTTGCGGTCGCCCATGTGCGCCGAATCAAAGACCACCTTCTTGGCATCCGGCGACCAGTGGGGATGGGCGTCCTCTGGGTGGGCGCTGATCTGCCACGGGTCCTGGCCCAGCGGCCCCATCTGCACCAGGTTATCCACACCGCCACCCTGCGCATTGGCCACCAATCCACCCCAGTGGTTGTAATCTGGCTGCCGCCGGTTGGGGATCGGCGTCAGGTGGACGCGCGCCTGCAAGTCATAGATGTAGATATCGGGCCGGTCGGTACGCACATTCCAGAGCGCATAGGCAATGTGACCAGTCAGGTTGGGCGGCGGCGGCAGGGGCGTGGGCGTAGGCGTCACGGTCGGGGTCGGTGTCGGCGTAGCTGTCTCGGTCGGCGTGGGCGATGACGTGGGCGTGGCGGTCGGTTCAGGGGTGAACGTGGGTTCAGGCGTCGCCGTCGGCGCGGGGGTGGATGTGGCGACCGGCGTCTCCGTGGGCGCAGGCGTGTCCGTCACCGGTGACGTGGGCAGCGCGTCCACGACAGCCAGGCGCGGCAGCGGGCTGTTCTTTGTGCTGCCTTCCGCATCGTTTGTTTCACCACCTTCTTCATCATCCGCCAGGATCAGCGCGGCCTGCGACGCCGAACCATCGGCGCGTTGGGCAAGTTGGACGGGCGTCGCCGTGGGCGGAGGCATGTCTCCGCCGCCATCCGTGTCCTGCCCGTGATCATCTACCACCACTACCCGCCCGACCTCGTTGGGTTCCGGTGTGTCCAGCCGTGAAAGCAGCGTTCCCGCCGATTGCGCCAGCGCAATCAAGACCAAGACAATCGCCAGCGCGCCGACCACCACCGCGGCCAGCGCTGGCATACTCAGCGTCGGGCGCAGCCGCGCGGCGCGCCGCACGCGGGGCTGTACTTCTGGCTGCGCGACGGGCGGCCGAACGTCCTGCGTTGCAGCAGGCCAGGTCAGCGGCACAAACGGCAGCCGGATATCCACCGGCGGGCTGGGTTGGAGGGGAGGCAGCGCGGGTCTCGGCCCAGGCACAGCGGCTTTGGCAGATGATTCTGCCTGCATCTGCTCCACAGGAGCCGCGGATACTGCATCCACCGGAGATGATGGCGCAGCAGGTTTGACGTCGGCCTCCGGCGAATCTGCCGCAGGCTGGGTAGGTGGTTCAGGCATCTCGCCGCGCAGCCATTTCACCAACTCCCCGGCACGCGCCGGACGCTGAGTGCGGTCTTTGTCCAGGCTGCGATCCAGCGCGTCTACAACGGCCTTGGGCAGCGACGGGTTCAGACGGTCGGCGCGTGCCGGAGCTTTTTCCACAATCTGGCGCAGCAGCCCCAGCGGGTTCGTACTTTCAAAGGGCGGGTGCCCAACCAGCATGGTATAGGCGAGCGCAGCCAGGCTGTAGATATCGGCGGACGCATCCACCCGTTCCTCGCCCCCGGCCTGCTCCGGCGCAAGGTAGGCGGCTGCGCCCAGCCGGTAGATGGGCGGCTGTGAGCCGTCCGCCGGTGTACCGCTGTCAAAATCGCCCACCACAACGGTATCATCGACCCCAGTCAAAAAGATGTTGCTCGGCTTGAGGTTGTGATGGACAAACCCGCGCACATGGGCATAGTCAAGCGCCGCAGCGATCTGCTCCACAATCGCCAGCGCGCTGGCGATCGCAAAGGGCGCTTCCTCGCGCGCGAGCCGCGCCGCCAGCGATTCACCCGCTGCCAACGCCATCGCAATGTAGGTGTGCCGACTGGCCCGCTTCATAGACGGTCAGTATATTGGGGTGACGCAGCCGGATCGCCTCACGGCCTGCGCTGACAAAACGCCGCACAAACGCCACGTCCTGCGCCAGATGGGATTGCAGCACCTTCAGCGCGACGGCTCGGTCATAGAGCAGATCATGGGCGCGATAGACGACCGCGACGTCACCGCGGCCGATCTCCGCCTCGATCTGGTAGGGGCCAATTTGAGATAGTTTCGGGTCCATAGCCTGCGCTCGCTGGTCCAGGAGGATGAGCGCGGCAGTGCGCCGCTGGTTCTTGTTCTCTATTGTAAGCCGCCTGCGCCTGCATCGCAACTGCCAGACCGGTTTCCTTTGCACTCGCACCCAATTGCCACTACAATGGATCGTCAACAGGGTCTGGAGAAAAGATTCTGGACCGCCAAAACAGCGAAAGCCGTCTATCGTGAATCGACCGAAACGCAGCACCCAGGACAAGCCCCCTTTGCGCTGGACGGGCGTCCTATTTGCCCTGGCAGCCAATGTGCTGCTGGTGACCCTGGCCGATGGGCTGGCGCAGCGGCTGGGCGGCAGCGTCAACTGGGAAACGCTGGCGACGATCGCGGCCCCGGTGCTGGCTGGTATGCTGACTGCCTTCTACGCCGGTTCTCGCGGGGCGATGCATGCCTTTTTGGGCGGCGCCTTGAGCGCGCCCATCCTGACGGTGTGGGTCTTTTCCGGAGCCTGGCCGCTGGCCGTTTTTGCCATGGCCTTTTGCACGCTCGGCGGCGCGTTCACCGAACTTGCCATGCGCCGCAGCCAACTGCCTTGAACGGTCTTTCATCTGGACGATGACACACCGGGCGCAAATCCAAATCGATATCCGCCCCACCACTTTGGCGGACGTGCCCAGCGTGGTCCAGCTCATGCACGCCGCTTATGCCGAATACGAGGGCAAGCTAGACCCGCCTTCCGGCGCGCACAAGGAATCTGTGGAGAGCATTGCAGCCAAGTTGCAGACGGCCAGCGGCGCACTGGCCTGGATCGGCCCAACCCTTGCGGGCAGCGTCCTCTATGAAGTGCAGGGCACAGCCTTATACATGAGCCGCTTGGCTGTGCTGCCCGCCTACCGCCGCTGCGGGATCGGCAGGCGGCTGGTCGAGCATGTGGAGGCAGCCGCACAGAAGCGCGGCTTGCCCTATGTTACCCTGGGCGTGCGGATTGCTCTGCCCCAAAACGTGCTGTTTTACGAGCGGCTTGGCTATTCAATCGTCCGTACAGGAAGCCATCCCGGCTACCATGTACCTACGTCTTACTCGATGCAGAAGCGTGTGCTGCCGGAACCGTAGGCCACATTTGCTTCCAGCGACCCATCACGAAAGGAAAGCACATGGCGACTCAACAATGGAATGAACCGCCTGCAATGGAAATCGACCCTGCCAAAAGCTATAGGGCCACCATCGAGACCAACCGGGGAGACATCGTTTTGGAACTGGATCCAAAACATGCGCCCAAGACTGTCAACAACTTCGTCTTTCTCGCACGCCAGGGCTTTTATGACGGCATTGCCTTTCACCGCGTCGTCCCGAATTTCGTGATCCAGGGGGGTGATCCCACCGGAACCGGGAGTGGCGGCCCTGGCTATCGTTTTGAGGACGAAGTGAGGAACAACCCTCTCAAGCACGAAGCCAAAGTCATTTCGATGGCAAACGCAGGCCCCAACACCAATGGCAGCCAGTTCTTTATCACCCATACCCCCCAGCCCCACCTGAACGGCAGACACACCGTCTTTGGCAAGGTGGTCGAAGGCAGCGACGTGGTCGACGCCATTCATCAGGGCGACCAGATGGTCAAAGTCACGATTGAGGAATCATAAACTCCAGCCAAACCATCCAAGCCCGCTGCGACGATGTGCGTAGCGGGCCTGAGATCAATCGCCAGAAAGGTTCCCGGATATGGTCACGGCGATCGTGCTCGTCAACACAGCCCATGGGCACATCAACGACGTGGCGGAACGTCTGGTCGAGATGCCAGGCGTTTCAGAAGTCTATTCCGTAGGGGGACGCTATGACCTGGTGGCAGTCATTCGCGTCCGAAGCAATGAGGAGATGGCCAATCTCGTCACCGACCAGATGCTCAAGCTCGACCACATCGATCGCAGCGAAACCCTGATCGCGTTCCGGGCCTATTCACAACACGACCTGGAGCGCATGTTTGCCATCGGTGCAGACGAAGAGTAGCGCCTACCGGTAAAAATCAACCCAACGCAACTCCAATTCCTGGGGCTGCTGGCCGGGCAAACGGGGAGACACAACCACACGGTAGACCGGGTCGGCGCGACCCGTAGCTGGTGGATGCACCCCCAGCCAGAATGGAGTGCCGGGCGTGCCTGGCGTTTCCGGTTCTCTGGCATTCTGCACAGTGATCAGGGGTGCATGCCTGCCCTGTGCCATGCTGAGGGTGATCACCGTGCCGTCATAGGCCAGCGAAAAATGCTCCAGCCCGGCCAGATGCAGTCGGAATTCTACCGGGCCGGGAGGGATCGTCTCCTGCAGCGTGATCCGGCTGCGCCCGATCCCGCTGGGGCTGTGAATTTCGACCAGCGTGCGCGCCGCGGATCGAACGACCGTTACCTGGGCATCGGCAGTATCCGTTTCAACCGTCGCCGCCACAGGCTCCAGTGGAGCCCAACGACAACTTGCGGCCAGCCCGACCAGCGTCCCGGCTACAATGAGCCAACCTAATGTAATTCGCCGCATTCTCAGCACCTTATTGATCTGTGTGCGACCCGCCCTGGCCGTCAGTATGGCACAGGCGCGCACGCCACGCAATCCTGCTCTGAACCGGCCCGCTTGATGAAAGATCCTACCGTGAACGAACAGAACGCCTATATTGACCGCTATCTCAATGAACACCTAGACCAATACATCGAAGAAACCATGCGTCTCTGCGCCCAGCCCAGCGTCTCCGCCAGCGGGCAAGGGGTGCGCGAATGCTCCAAACTGGTCGCTGAAATGTTATCCAGCCGCGGGCTGGAAGTTCAGAGCTTTGAGACCCCCGGCCACCCGATCATCGTCGGTCGTGCTGACGGCGCATCGCCGCGACGGCTGCTCTTTTACAATCACTATGATGTCCAGCCCGCCGAGCCGCTGGAGTTGTGGACCAGCCCGCCCTTTGAACCGGAGATCCGCGACGGCAAAGTCTATGCGCGCGGCGTGGCTGACGACAAGGGCGAATTTGTGGCCCGCCTCGCCGCGTTCGACGCGGTGCGCGCCGCCCACGGAGGAGAACTGCCCTGCAGCGTGACCTTTGTGGTCGAGGGTGAAGAAGAGGTTTCTAGCCCGCACATCGCGCCCTTTGTGCTGGAACATCTCGACCTGCTGGCCGCCGATGGCGCACTCTGGGAGGGCGGCGGCGTGGACCCGGAGGATCGCCCCGGCCAGGTGCTTGGCTTCCGCGGGATCATCGCCTGTGAACTCTTTGTCGAGACCATGACGCGCGACGCCCATTCCGGTTCTGCGCATATCCTGCCCAGCGCGGCCTGGCGGCTGTTACGCGCCCTGGCAAGCATCAAGGATGAAAACGAGCGCATCCTCATCCCAGGCTTTTATGACCGGGTGATCCCCCCGTCGCAGGCCGACCTGGACCTGATTGCCCAACAGCCGGACTTCGAGCAGCACTACCGCCAGAGCTTTGGCATCCGCCAGTTTGTCAACAACCGCAGCGGTCAGGAGCTACACACCTCGGTCTTTGAACCGACCTGCAATATCCAGGGCATCACCACCGGCTGGCAGGGATCCGGAACCAAAACCATCGTTCCGGCCCAGGCATCCGCCAAGCTCGACTTCCGGCTCGTCCCCGACCAAAACCCGGAGGAGATCCTCGAACTGTTGCGTAAGCACCTGGACGCCCAGGGCTTTGACGACGTGAAGATCAAGGCCCACGGCATGATGTGGCCCTTTAAGGCATCCGAGGATGACCCGCTGGTGCGGCTGACCCACACCACGG
>CAZYQJ010000229.1:0-7707 GCA_964649925.1 uncultured Litorilinea sp. | reverse complement strand
CGACGGCGGCGCGCTATGCACAAAAGCCGCTGATTAATGCGGGTGACGGCATCGGCGAGCATCCAACCCAAGCCCTGTTGGACCTGTTTACGATTGTCGAAGATTTGAGTAAAGTGGACTCGCTCAAGATCGCTATGGTCGGCGACCTCAAGTACGGGCGGACAGTACACAGTTTGACCAAACTGCTGGTTAACTATGATGTGGAGTTCGCGTTTGTCAGCCCAGATATTTTGGCGATGCCGGAGGATGTGCTGCAGGTCGTGCGCGACCGGGGGCACCGCTTTAGCATCACGCAGGATGTGCATGAGGTCATCGGCGATGTAGATGTGCTGTACGTGACGCGTGTGCAGAAGGAGCGGTTCTCGGACTTGGCAGAATATGACCGGGTGCGCGATCAGTACATCGTGGATGAGGCGTTGATGGCCAAGGCGAAGCAAAAGATGATCGTCATGCACCCGCTGCCCCGTGTGAATGAGATTAGCTATGCTGTGGATGACGACCCGCGTGCGGCGTATTTCCGGCAGATGCGAAACGGGATGTACATCCGCATGGCGGTGCTGGCCGCGGTCTTGGGGAAGGCATAAGGTGATCGGGGGGGCCAGCGTGCAAGGGGGGTATCGGCGTGCTTTGGCCCCTTTCGCCGTCGCTGCGGCTGGGCTAGCGTTGATCGCGGCGTTGGTCTGGCCGAGCGCTGCCCAGGCTGTGACCATCGATGTCAGCCAGAATACGGATGCCGAGATTGTCTATCTTGACCCGGATGGCATGATCCGCGTGGTGGACCCGCGACCGGGCAGTTCGGCCCTCCAGGTGCGCTGGACCAGCCCGGATGGTGGATGGACACACATCGTGCTGGCGGATGTCAACGGCGACGGCGACGCCGAGATCGTGGCGGTGCGGCCAGAGGGTGACGCGGGGCGGCTCACGATCTTTGACCCGGTGCTGGCCGAGATCCCCGATGATCATGAGAGGTTTGAGGGGGGGATCGCCTGGGATATCCTCTACAGTGAATTGTTATTGTTGGGGGCTCCACGTCTGGTGATTACAGGGGAGTTTGCCCCTGATCGGCCTGGCGTTGAGATTTTGGTGTCGCACTTTCTGCCAGAGGAAGAGCGCAGCAATTCGCGCCACCAGTCCCGCGTGCTGGTGCTGCGGCCTGAGAGCGGGTCAACGGACGGCCGCAAGTGGGAGGTGATGACCCGCTATGATTCGGAGCCCGATTGGACGTGGGGCGCAAGCGGCGACGTCGACGGTGATGGTAAGGGCGAGGTGGCGCTGATCGACGACCGCGCAGGCGATCTGAGCGTCTTTCGGGTGGGCGAGTCGCTGGCGTTGCTCTTCCGCAATGTCACGTCGGGCAATGTCTGGCGTCAAGCAGCGTTCGGCCAGTTTACCGGCGGGGGTGGGGAGGAACTCGTCGCGGTGCGCGGGGCGTCGCTGCCGCTGGCGTCGTTCTGGGTCTTTCGCTATGAGAACAACACGATGGTGGACCACCGGTGGGAGGCGTTTCTGCCCAGCCCGCATGTGGTGTTTCTAGGGGATTTGGACGGCGACAGCGATGTGGAGGCGATCATGCTGCGCAATGTGCGCCCGGAACTGGGGGCGCGGCCGCGGCTGATCGTGCGGGACAGCGGAGCTGATCCGCTGCGTTTTGAGGTGCTACTGGACGGCGACAACGGCTATCAATCAGGCGCGGCAGGGGACATTGATGGCGACGGGCGTGATGAGATCGCAATCATGCGCGACAGCCGGATCCGCATTTATACACAGCCGGAGACGGACAGCACATTTGAGGAGATCCTCACCCCAACCAATGCGCAGGTAATCCAGATGGGGAACGTGGATGCCAATGGCGTGACGTTGGCGGTCTCTGCCAGCCCTGAGGTAGTTGCATTTACGTATTATCCCTGCATAGCTGATCCTGGCACGCGGAGTGCCACGGTGGCGCTTGAAGGTCTGGAAGGCGTGGCATTTACGGCGGTGCTGGACGGTAACCCGGCGTGGGCATCTGTGACGCCTGTCAGTGGGCAACTGCCGGGTTCGGTGCGGGTCACGGTGAACCCGGATTTCCGGGATGACGATTGGGTTGAAACCGAACTGGTGTTGACGTTCGACCTGGACGACGCACGGGAGGTTGAGTTATCCGTTCCGGTCGCGGCCCTGTGCGCCCGTTCGAGACTGCTGCTGCCATTTGTGGGGACGGTCACTCCCTAGCGGCCGGTGCGGGCAGGGTCACTTCTACTTCAAGGAGGCGCGCGGCAGGGGCGAGGGGCGACGGCGGTTCAGCCGGGAGCGGCGTCAGGTCGGACTGCCAGTAGACGATCAGTTCCAGAGTGTACGGGCCGGGTGCTGTGGCGGCTGGGATGGGCAGCGCCAACGTCTGGGTAAAGGATGTTGGCTGGCTGGGCAGCGGGGTGTCGGCCTGGGCGGCCAGCGCGCCGTCCTGGGCGTAGAGGCGCAGGCTGGTGGAAAGCGGGCCGTCTTCCTCAGTGGATAGGGCATCCCAACTTGTGATGGTGTAGAGATAGCTGCCTGCTGCGACGGTGGCCGGAGCCTGCGCGGCGATCAGGCGCGCCGTTTTGCCAAAGGTGACGCTGCCCGTGGTCGTGCCCAGGTCAGGGACCGGACCGACAAGGTCGTATCCTTCCAGGCGCAGATAGCTAGGGCCGGGTATGGTGGCCGAGAAGAAGGGTTCGCCGTAGGATGCCAGTGTATCGCGGATCAACCCTGTGGGGTCGTTGACGGTGTCATAGAGGCGGTAGTGCCAGAGCCGCGCATAGGCGTTGGCGATCACGTCCAGCGCGGCCTGGGTGTCAGCCGCGGAGATGGCAAAGAAGTCGCTGTCCGGATGGCCCCACCCCAGGCTGTCCGGTGCGTCGATACTGCCGCTTCGGATGACGATAGGCACTGTCGCGCTGTGCGCGGCGGGCTGTTCCGTGAAGTGGGTCAGGCGCGGGTAGCCTTCGATAGCGGGCGGGATGGCATCCACCGGGCCGGAGAGTTCGTCGGGCCAATAGACAGACAGGACTGTGTAGACCCATCCGGCGTTGACCAGGATGGCGTCACCGGGCCGCCAGTTCTGCGCCAGCGTGGCGACGGCGGTACGGTGGTCGTCGGCGCGCAGGTCGGGGACGCGCCAGAATTCGGAGAGCGCGACAGCACTGACGCTGGTCAAGATCAGTAGGGTCAGGACGGCGACAGTGCGCAGATGGCGCAGCCGGTCAATCAACAGGGCGGCGATGAGCGGAAAGAAGACGGCATAGGTGACCAGATAGCGCACATGGTAGAGCGGGGTCAGGGTCAGGCTGATAGCGAAGATGAGCAGCGCCGGTCCCAAGAAGAGGGTGGGCAGAACCCAGCGGCTTTCTGAACTTGCCTGCGCCGTGTTTTTCGTGTAGACAACAAAAGCGACCAGGATAAAGACGACCAACGTCGCCCAGAGTGCGTTGAGCGCAGCCGGTGGGCTTTGGCCGACGAGCGGGGCCGCCAGGGCTTCGGCAGCGGCGGCGATCAGTTCTTGCGGCGATGTCCACGGTACGCGCCAGGGCGGAACAGGGGGATCAATGGCCTGGCGCAGAAAGATGGGCAGCCACGGCAGCCACCCCACGAGGACCGCAAGCTGGGCCAAGAGCCAGGGACGGACGCGCCTGGCTGTGGGCTGCACGCTGGAGTCGCGGTACAAAATGACCGTGATGACCGGGACAAGGACGGCCAGCCAAAAGAGGAAATAGTAGAGCGTGTAGAGACCGATGATCGCCGCACCGCTGTAGAGGATGAGCAAGCCGCGTGTGTGGCGGGTGGAACCAGGGCGACGCTGGACGGCCCGAAGGTACGAGCCAGCGGCCCATAGGGTGATCAGCACGCAGGTTGTGCCCACCGTGTACATGCGAACTTCCTGCGCGTACATGACTTGGAAGGGGTTGACGGCGGCGAGTAGGACGGCTATGGCAGCAGCGGGCGCGGCGGCGTATTGGCGTGCCAGGGCCGCCAGCAAGGCTATGCTGACCATGCCGAACCAGAGGCTGGGCCAGGCGTAGAGAAACTCAAGCCCGTGGGCGAGCGTCGGCGTTGTCCACGTCTGCCAGAGGTGGAGCAGGAGGTAATAGCCTGGGGGGTGGATGTCGCGCGCCGTATGTGCGATCAGGTCGGGGATCGATTGCGCGGCCAGATAGGCACTGACGGTCTCGTCATACCAGAGTGACTCAGCCCCTAGCCGGTGGAGGCGCAGGAAAAAAGCCAGAAGCAGCCCGCCGAGCAGCAGAACGCGCGGCCAGTGGGTTCGCAGGGTAGGCATCGCAGCAGCGTCCATTTTGAGGATGCTAGCATAGGCGTTTGACCGTGGCAAAGGATGGAACGGCAGCGGTGGGGAAAATACGCTGGCGCGGCTTGATGCTTTGGTGATCGTTCGTGTTCGGGTACAATGGTTCCGTCCATCGTCTCGATTATTCGCGGGAATGACTGACGACGGGCATACGCGACTATGGCAACGACGGCACCGATTCACCGACCAGACATTTGGCAACGCGCCAGAGCCTTGCCGGGAAGTATACGGACACTCCTTGTCATCGCGCTGGGGGCCGGGGCGGCGTGGGCGCTTTGGGTAGCGACGGCGCGCACGGTTACCGTGCAGGTAGATGGCATCCCAGTCGAGGTGACGACGCATCGCCGGACGGTTCGCCACCTGCTCTTGGACCTGGATATCGAATTACACGAACATGACCGGGTGTCGCCGGGGCTGGATGACCCGCTGCGGCGGGTGAGGGCAATCGATGTGCAGCGCGGGCGTCCGCTGCAAATTGTGGCGGATGGGCGCACCATCCAGACCGTGAGTTTTGGACGCACGCCGCGCGAGGTGATGCAGGATGCGTCGCTGGCGGTTGACCCCTATGACCAGGTCGTGATTGATGGCGTGAGCTATGACCTGGACGACCCTCTGCCACTTGCTGCGCCAGCCGTGACTTCCCGGCTGCGGTTTCCGGTTGCCCCCTGGGTGCAACGCCAGGCTTCGCCGATGCAGGTTCGGGTTGTGCGTGCGCTGCCTATCGTGGTGGATGACGGGGGGCTGCCCTATGAGATCCGGACGACGGCCCCGACGGTGGGCGAGGCGTTACGCCAGGCGCAGATCACGATCTACCTTGGGGACCGGGTGGACCCTAGTTTGGGCAGCGAGGTGGTGACGGGGCTGCGTGTGACAATCCAGCGTAGCAAGCCGGTGCAGGTGCAGGTCGATGGGCGCACCTTTAAGACGCGCACCCGCGGGGTGACGGTAGGCGATGCGCTGGCCGAGATGAAGATCGGGGTGAGCGGCATGGATCAGGTTGATCCGCCGCTCGATACCACGCTGTACGATGATATCGAGGTTGCAGTCACCCGGGTGCATGAGGATGTGGAGATCGAGGAGGAGATCGCTCCTTTTGAGACGATATTTGTCGCCGACCCAAATCTGCCGATTGACGAGCAACAGATGGTCGATCCGGGGGCAGAGGGGGTGACGAGGACGCGTGCGCGTGTGCGCTATGAAAACGGCGAAGAGGTGGCGCGCACGCTGGAGGATACGTGGGTGGCGCAGGAACCGGCAGAGCGCGTCATTGCCTACGGCCAGCAGATCGAGCCTAAGGTCTTTACCACGCCGGACGGACAGCAGATCACGTATTGGCGCAAGATTCGGATGTTGGCGTCGAGCTATAGCGCGTCGACGGCGGGTGTTTCGCCGGACGAATCATACTATGGGCGCACGTATACGGGCGATGTGATGCGCCACGGCATCGTGGCAGTTGATCCAAGCATCATTCCGCTGCGATCACAAGTCTATGTGACCGATTATGGCTTTGGCGATGCGCTAGATACGGGCAGCGCCATCCGCGCCCGGCGGATCGACCTGGGGTATGATGATAGCAATTTGCAACTGTGGAATCGCTGGGTAGATGTATATTTGCTTTGGCCGCCTCCACCTGCATCTCAAATTACTTGGGTGCTGCCGAATTGGCCGCGCGTCCCAGAGTAGCCCCGGCGCTCGGCCCGGCAATCACTAATCCATGTCCAGTGACCTGTTGACGATGAAGCCGCGCTTATTCCCCCCGCGTTTCACGGTGGGTATCCTTGCCGTCATTCTGCTGGCAGGGTTTGTGCTGCGCGTTTGGGGGCTGAACTTCGACCGGGGGATCGGTTCACACCCGGACGAACGCAGCACCGCCTGTTTCTACGCCACGACGATTGAACTTCCCAGCAGTTGGGATGCATTCTGGGAGCCAACGCAAAGCCCGCTCAACCCGCTGTGGGATCGGGCGCAGCAGACGCGGCGCAGTTTTACCTATGGGCACTTCCCGCTCTATCTGGGGGTCGCGATGGGGGAGGCGTGGCATGGGCTTGCGCCCGTTGCCGAGCGTGTGGGCGCGCCTGCCGAAATGGTAAGCCTAATGGCTACGGCCAATGAATCGTGTGATGCGATTGCGCTGGCAGGACGGTTGACGATTGCACTGCTGGACACGCTGACGATCCTGCTGGTCTTTTTGGTGGGGCGGCGCGCGTTCGGCGCTGGCATTGGGCTGTTGGCCGCAGCGCTCTATGCGCTGAGCGCGCAGGCGATTCAACTCAGCCACTTTTTTGCGATGGACCCGGCCAGCACGACCTTTACGGTGCTGGCTGTGTGGGGTGGGCTGAAGATGGTGCAGGAGCGCACGCTGCGCGCCGCGGCATGGACGGGGCTTGGCGCAGGGCTGGCAATCTCCTCAAAGTTTAGCGCGATGCCTGTGCTGGCTGTGCCGGTGGTGGCGGGCATCCTGTGGCTGAGTGATGAGGCCCGATCCGATTTGCGGGATGGACGCAGCCAGGCACGGGCGACGGTGGGGATGGTACTGGCGCTGATTGTAGCAGCAGTGAGCTTTGCTGTGACCTCGCCCTATGCGGTGTTAGACTGGGACAATTTTGCCCAGGCGACGCTGGTCGAACAGGGGCAGATGGTGCGCGGGGTGGCGGACATGCCGTTTACGCGGCAGTACCGCAATACCACGCCCTATATTTACTTTATCGAACAGCAGGTGCGGTGGGGCCTGGGGTGGGCGCTTGGCCTGGTGGGGCTGGCTGGCAGCCTCTATATGCTGGGCGAATTGGCGCGCAGCCTGACATCGCTGGCCCGGCAGTGGTTCAGCCGGGGGCACAAAGGGCGCAGGCTGGCAGGGTATGAGGCCGCCAATGTGCTGATGTGGGCCTGGATCGTGCCCTATTTCGGGTTAACAGGGGCGTTCCTGGCGAAGTTCAACCGCTATATGAGTCCCATCCTGCCCTTTGTGGCGATCTTTGGGGCGGCGTTGGTGTGGCGGCTGTGGCGCGGCTGGGGGCTGTGGGCGCACAGGCCGGTGATGGCGCGGGTGCGCCGCTGGGCCGCGATTGGGGTCGCCGTGGTGGGGCTGGTGGGCGGGCTGTTCTGGTCCGCTGCCTATGTGAACGGGGTCTATAACACCGAGCACCCGTGGATCACGGCCAGCCGGTGGATCTATCAGGACGCGCCGAGCGGGTCTGTGATCCTCACGGAATGGTGGGATGATGAGTTACCCATCACCATTCCGGGCGAGCCAGGCATGGACAGGACTTCACGAGGACTGGCAGGCATCAAATGGGGGCCGTACGAGGAAGATACTGCCGAGAAGTACGAGATCCTCAAAGATGTGCTGCGCCAGGTAGATTACGTAGTCTATAGCTCCAAGCGCATCT
>CAZYQJ010000228.1:0-7736 GCA_964649925.1 uncultured Litorilinea sp. | reverse complement strand
TATGGACCAGGGATGCGTCGGCCTCGACAGAGTCCGCCACATAGGTGGTGATGCGGTCGCTGATCTCCAGGTTGGCATCCTTGCGAAGCTGCTGAATGCGGCGCACCAGTTCACGCGCAAAGCCTTCCTGCTCCAGCGCGGCGTCTATTTCCGTGGTCACAGCCACCAGATAGCCGCCTGCTTCTGCTACGCTGTAGCCCTGGCGCGGGGCCGAACGCACCTCGACATCGTCCGGCGTGACCAGGTAGCGTTCGCCATCTGCTTCGATCTCCACGCTCTCGCCCACCTGGAAGCGGCTCGCCAGCGCAAACTGGTCCATCTGCGCCATCGCCTGGCGGATCTTGGGGTAGCCCTTGCCGTACTTCTGGCCCAACTGCTTGGGGTATGGGAAGACGGTTACATCCACCAGGTCGCCTGCCATCTCGGCAAAGGCCATTTCCTTCACGTTTAACTCGTCCAGCACAAACTGCTGGAGCCGCATCAGACCGGCGCGCTCCTCGTCGGTTCGCGTCCGCACAACGACCTGCGCCAGCGGTTGGCGCACCTTGAGGTTGGCTGCCTGGCGGGCGGAATGGCCGAGGCTGGTGACCCGCTGGACCAGATCCATATCCGCATGAAGCTGCTCGTCGATGCGCGCCTCGTCATAGGTCGGCCAGCGGCTGAGGTGAACGCTGTCGGGCGCGGACTCGTCCAGCCCATAGACCAGGTTCTGGTAGATCTCCTCGGCGACAAAGGGCGCGGTGGGTGCGAGCAACTGGCTCACCGTCACCAACACCGTGTGTAGGGTTCGCAGCGCTTCGGGGTCGCCTTCCCAGAAGCGGCGGCGGCTCAGACGCACGTACCAGTTGCTCAGGGTTTCCACAAAGACGCCGATGGGCCGTGTGATGCCGATCACGTCGTAGGTCTCCATCGCCTCGGTCACGTCGCGCACGAGCCGGTGCAGTTCGGACAGCACCCAACGATCAAGCAGATTGGCAGGCGACTCTGGCGCGCCCTGCCGCGCGTCCCACTCGCTCAGATTGGCATAGGTCACAAAGAAGCTGTAGGTGTTCCACAGCGTATTGAGGAACCGGCGCACCGTCTCGCCAACCAGGCTGAGGCTAAAGCGGCGGCTGTTTCCGGGCGGGCCTGCTGTGTACATGTACCAGCGCGTCGCGTCCGCCCCGTGCATGTTGAAGGCGTCCCACGGGTCGACCGTGTTGCCGCGCGACTTGCTCATCTTGCTGCCGTCTTCGGCCAGGATATGGCCCACAGAGATGACATTCTTAAACGCTATGCGGTCAAAGAGCAGTGTGCTGACGGCGTGCAGGGTGTAGAACCAGCCGCGCGTTTGGTCAATCGCCTCACAGATGAAGTCGGCCACCTTCTGGCGTTCCCAGACTTCTTGGTTTTCAAAGGGATAATGCCACTGCGCTACAGGCATGGATCCGGAATCGAACCAGGCGTCGGCCACCTCGGCCACGCGGCGCATGGTTCCGCCATCGGGCGCGGGCCAGGTCAGCCGGTCAACGTAGGGCCGGTGCAGGTCCAGGTCGTCTAACTTACGCCCGACCTTGGCCTCCAGTTCAGCGATGCTGCCCACGGCTTCCATATAGGTGCTGCCCGGCTTGTCGCTGCGCCAGATCGGCAGCGGCGTGCCCCAATAGCGGTCGCGGCCCAAAGCCCAATCCACATTGTTTTCCAGCCAGTTGCCGAAGCGCCCCTCTTTGATATGCTCCGGATACCAGTGGATCGTCCGGTTGAGTTCGACCAGGCGGTCGCGGAACGGGCTGGTGCGGATGTACCAGGTTTCCTTGGCGTAATAGAGCAGCGGCGAATGGCAGCGCCAGCAGAACGGGTAGGTATGCTCGATGGTCCCGGCCTTATAGAGCAGCCTGCGGCCTGCCAGTTCGTCCTGGATGGCTGGGTCTGCGTCCTTGACAAAGACCCCGGCCCAGGGCGTCACCTCCGGCTTGAACTTGCCTGTGGGGTCCACGGTCATCAGCACAGGCAGGTCATAGCGGCGGCCCACCTCCATATCATCTGCGCCAAAGGCGGGCGCGATGTGGACGATGCCAGTGCCGTCCTCGGTGCTGACAAAGTCGGCAGCCACGACGTAGGCGTAATCCTGGGGCACCGGCAGGAAGCGATAGAGCGGCGTGTAGTGCTTGCCCACCAGGTCGCTTCCCTTCAGCTTTTCCAGCATTTCGTAGCCGGGGTTCAGCACGCTTTCGACCAGGGCTTCGGCCATGTAGAGATAGACGCCGGAGGTATCCCGAACCTTGACATAATCCACATCCGGCCCCACCGCCAACGCCACGTTGCCCGGCAGCGTCCAGGGGGTGGTGGTCCAGGCCAGGAAGTAGGTGTCCGGCTCATCCACCACGGCGAACTTCACATAGACGCTGGGGTCCACGGTTCCCTCTTCATAGCCGAGGGAGACCTCATGGCTGCTGAGGGGTGTGCCGCAGCGCGGGCAGTAGGGCACGACCTTATAGCCCTGGTAGAGCAGGCCGCGGTCCCAGAATTGCTTGAGGATCCACCAAAGCGACTCCACGTATTCGTTGTGATAGGTGACATAGGCTGTGGGCAGGTCTACCCAGAAGCCCATGCGCTCGGTGAGCCTTTCCCAGTCGGCGATATAGTCCATGACCGAGGCGCGGCAGCGGCGGTTGAATTCCTCCACGCCATAGGCTTCGATCTGTTGTTTGCCGCTCAGACCGAGTTGTTTTTCGACCTCGATCTCGACGGGGAGACCGTGGGTATCCCAGCCGCCGCGACGCTGGACATAATAGCCCTGCATCGTCTTGTAGCGGGGGAAGATATCCTTAAAGGCGCGCGCCAGGACGTGATGGATGCCAGGTCGGCCATTGGCGGTCGGCGGCCCTTCAAAAAAGACATACTCCGGCCCGCCCTCGCGTTCGGCCATGCTGCGCTGAAAGACATTGCGTTCGCGCCACAACTGGAGAATCTTTGTCTCCATCTCTGGATAATTGACCGACGACTTGACATCACGAAAGGTCGTCATAGTGCGCTCCTGTGTTTCCATAATTCCATTGTCCTTCCTACGCCGTGTAACGTATAATGAAACCAGTGTCCAATCTGGCTATAGTTCAAATGTACCATCCCTGGGGGGAGCTTCATGGCGATTGCTTTACACATCTCGAATCCTCAGTTTGACGAAGCAGAGGTCCTTAACACCGTAGCCGATGCGCTGCGTAACGAAACGGAACAGGCCCGGCTGCGTCGAGACCACTACCAGGCCATTTGCCGACGCTTTGAGGCGAGCCATCATCTCTCTTCAGATGAATTCCTGCGCCGATTCGAAGCTGGCGAATTAGGCGATGCAGCCGAACTGTTTGACTGGTTTGCCGCCAAGCGCGCTCTAGATACTTGGGACCGCCGCTATCGCCTGCTCGCTGGGATTGAGATGTGAGCGCTCGCCGTTATTATCAAGATCTGATCGCCGCCATTACCAAGTCTCCGTTCGTGGTTGGAGTACATCTTGGCTTCGACGAAGTCACCTCCCAAGAAGGCTATGTGCAGGTCGCCTTGAACTCATCCGAGGCTATGTGTTGCACATAGCCGAATATGTCGTCATCAACTCGGGTATTCAGCGGCTGAAGTATCGCTACCACTTACAGTCCCTCGATGGAAGTTTTGTCCGTCGTTGGGACAATGCGCCTCATTATCCTGATTTAGCTACCTTTCCCGATCATTGCCACTTGGCGAGCGGTGAAGTTATCCCTTCCCCTGCCACGGATATTCCGTCCGTGCTATTAGCCCTCGTACCACTTTTGGAAACCAAAAGCTAACTCTTAAGTTCAACTTACGCTAGTTCAATATAGATGCGCTTGTTGATAGCACCCTTGCTCTTGTAATCCACCACGCGCATGGCGCCGACTTCCTGTGTGTTGGCGACGTGCGTACCGCCATCCGCCTGTAGGTCCAGCCCCATCAACTCCACCGTCCGCACTTCGGTGATCCCTTCGGGCAGCAAGTTGATCTTGGTGCGGATCAGATCCGGGATCTGAAAGGCTTCGGCGCGCGGCAGCACTTGCGTGCGGACAGGGCGGGCCGCGGCGATCTCGGTGTTGCATTTGTCCTCGATCTCGCGGATCAGGTCACGCGTCAGCGAGGCGAACTCGAAATCCATGCGTCCCCTGCCCGGCTCCATGTTGCCGCCGGTCACGCTGGCCCCATAGTCACGCCAGACCACGCCGCACAGGATGTGCATGGCCGTATGGGTCCGCATCAACAGGTGGCGGCGCGGCCAATCCAACTCCCCCATCACCGGATCGCCTTCCCTCAGTCCGGGCACCTCAAATTCCAACATGTGCCAGATGTGCCCTGCCTCTTTCGCCACCTTTACCACCTCACAGCGCTGGCCGTTAAAGCTCAACCAGCCCAGGTCATGCGGCTGACCGCCGCCGCCGGGGTAGAAAGCGGTCCGATCCAGCGCAACGTGCGTCTTGCCGTCCACCGCTCTGGCAGCCAGGACCGCGGCGTCAAACGTCTTGCAGTAAGCATCGTCATAATAGAGCAACTCGGTCATCCTTCCCCTCCTGCTTGGCCCGGCGGATTCCCCAATAAAAAACGCCCCTCCCCATGACGGGGACGGGCTGAATAGTCCGCGGTACCACCCCGCTTCTTCTCCGGCACGCAGCCGGTTGAAGCGCTTACTATGGAGCCGGCATCATCGAGGCATCACCCACTGATCCCCTAGCCGAGTCCATGGTGACGATAACGGGTCACACCCGGCGGCCTCTACTGAGGATTTCCTGTTCGGACCGCTGCTCCGGAGGGATTTTCGACGCCGGAGGGTTGGCCTGGCTTGCACCCTCCCAGGCTCGCTGGACAACGTTCCCGCGCCTACTCGTCTCCATCAACGCGTGTTTATGTAATGCCGCAGAGTGTACCACGCCCCCTGCGGCCTGTCAATTAGCCAGACGGAAAAGTTTGGAAAACGTTACGAACAGAGGGGGAAAACTCTGGTAGAATCAAAGGGAGGGGTCTTGAGAAGATAACAGGCTATCTACCCCTCAGGAGTATGACAACGTGGGGTCTATTGGACTTGAACTGACTATTCTATTTCTGCTGATCCTCGGCAATGGGGTGTTGGCAATGGCAGAACTGGCCGTTGTCTCGGCGCGCAAACCCCGGCTTCAGCAGATGGCGGATGAGGGCAGTACAGGTGCGCGCACGGCGCTGACACTGGCGTCTGATCCAGGGGAATTTCTTTCCAGTGTCCAGATCGGCATCACCCTGGTGGGCATCCTAGCGGGTGCGTTTGGCGGGGCAACTGTGGCACGCTGGCTGGCGGAGTGGCTGGCGCGTATTGCTTGGCTTGCGCCCTATGCTACCCCTGTGTCGGTCGGGGTGGTGGTCGTATTGACCACCTACCTGACCCTGGTGATTGGCGAACTTGTGCCCAAGCAGTTGGCCTTACGCAATCCCGAAAGAATGGCCGCCAGGATTGCGCCCTTCATGCAGCGGCTTGCGCGCTGGACAGCGCCGCTGGTGCGCCTGCTCGACGTTTCGACCACGGGGGTGCTGCACTTGTTGCGCGTGGGGCCTTCGGCTGAACCACCCATCACCGAAGAAGAAGTCCGCATCATGTTGGAGCAAGGTGCGGAGTTGGGCATCTTTGAGCCGATGGAGGAGGAATTGGTTGGCCATGTCTTCCGGCTGGCCGACCGCAAGGTGGGCGCGCTGTTGACGCCGCGCACCGAGATCGTCTGGCTAGACATCAACGATCCGCCGGAGGTGATCCGCGAACAGGTGATCAGCAGCGGCTATTCACGCTATCCGGTGTCGGATGAACAACTGGACCAGGTACTGGGTGTCGTGCTGACCAAAGACCTGCTGGCTCAACGCTTTACCAGTGAAGAACTGGACTTGCGCGCCATTCTGCGCCCTGCGCTGTTTGTCCCTGAAAGTACCCCTGCCCTGACTGTGGTGGAACGCTTTAAGGAGACCCACAGTAAACTGGCCATTGTGATCGACGAGTATGGCGGCGTGGAAGGGCTGATCACAGTTGACGATATCCTGACCGCACTGGTGGGGGATATCCCCGAATCGGGCGAGACCGGAGAACCTGACGCCATTCAACGCGAAGACGGTTCCTGGCTGATCGACGGCCTGTTCGGGATCGATGAGTTCCAGGACTTGCTCGACATTCCCGCCCTCCCTTCGGCCAACTCGGGCTATTATCAAACGGTGGGCGGGTTTGTCATGGCGAGATTGGGCCATGTGCCCAAACCGGGAGACGAGTTTGAGTGGGACAACTGGCGTATCGAGGTGATGGATATGGACGGGCGGCGTGTGGATAAGGTGTTGGTCACGCGCCTGGTAGAACCGCCGTTCGGCGTGGAGTAGCCGCGGGTCAAGCTGACCTATTCAGGCTGGATCACGGCGTGCTATCTTCCGCTTGGGCAGGCATGCCGGGTGCGGGCGTGACCGTGGCGATCTCCGCCTGGCGCAGCATCGCCAGCAGCACGGGGATCAGCGCAGACCAATCGCGAAAGTAACGTGTCTGGCCGCTTTCCACATGATGAATGCGCCCGCGCCATTCTTGGGTTTCTTCATCGACTTCATGCTGCCAAACGCGCAACGTGAACAGATAGGATGGGTGCGACTGGGTCTGCTCGGGCATACAACCTCCTGGCAAAAAGCAATCTTTACGATTTCGATTGGCAGGCGCGCGCTCGCGCCTTGTCTGGTCATAGGCCCAGCATAGTGCCCAGCGCGTTTGAAAGACGCATGTTGCGCCGTTTATTGTGCAGGGAAAATAGGCGCGGCGCGCAATTCGTCCACCAGGGCCAGGGTCTCGGCCAGGGAGAGTGTACGGCCTGCCGCCAGGAAGCGGCTGTAGTTCTCCGCGCCGAGCGCAGCCTTGACCGGGGCCATCATGCGCTCGACATAACTCTGGTTGAGCGCAGACAGGGGGGACTGAGTCAACTCCAGTAAGTGACCGGCTGCGCCCACAAGCCGGGCCGCGTCTTCGGGGCGGTCATGTGCGAACGCACCGGCCACGCCGACCAAGGCATAGGCCAGCCCAAAGAGGTTGTTCAATTCTCGGAACAGGGCAACGGCCTCTAGCCCTTGTTGCAGCCCGTGCGGGTGATGGCCGAGCGCGCCGGTCCAACTCAGGTTGACCAATGCCGTGGCGATGCTGTCCTGGTCGCCGCGCTGTCGCGCCAGGGCCAGTGCCTGATCAAAGTAGGGCAGGGCTTCGTCAGCTCGCCCCAGGTCATAGGCGAGTGTGCCCAGGTTGATCAGCGAGCGCGTGACCCCGGCCCCGTCACCTAGTTCTTGATAGAGCGCCAGGGCTTCATGGTATCGCTGCTGGGCGGTGTCAAAGTCGTTTTGCTCTTGAAGTGCCATGCCCAGACGGTTGAGCGCCATCGCAATGCCGCCACGGTTCTCAGCGGCGCGCTCCAACTCCACACACTCCTTGAACCAGCGGATGGCACTTTGGATATCCTGCCGGTAGTAGGCCAGCGAACCGGCTGCGTAGAGGAAACGGCTGAGAACCAACACTGGAACCTGGTCACGCTGAGCGAGCAGGCTTTCAGCCAACTGCCGCCGCTCGCCCATGCTGCCCTGGAGCAGCCAGTAGCGCCAGAGCGAGGCCATCAGTCTCATGGCGCGTGCGACATCGTTGAGCGCAACCGCGTGGCCGAGCGTAGCCTGCAGGTTGTCGCTCTCCTGGTCAAGCCGTCGAATCCATTTCACCTGGTCGCGTTCGTTCAACT
>CAZYQJ010000227.1:5613-7746 GCA_964649925.1 uncultured Litorilinea sp. | reverse complement strand
CGCGATGGCGTGAGCGCGCGGCGTGTGGCTCGTCTGGATCGCGCCCATCTACGTGGGCCAGCACAAAGTCATTCCAGGCGGCTTTGGCCTCGGCGCGTGTATAGCCGTAGCGGGCCTGCAGGCGCTCCAGCAGCGTTTCGGGCGGGCCTTGCAAGATCATACGCAGGTCCTGGGCGGTCAGGGCAGGGAATGTTGCCAGAAAGATCGCTCGAAACCGTGTCACCACCGTATGCAGCGTGTGTCTGTCCATGGTTGTTTCTCCCTTCTCCGGTTCCCCAACACATCGTGGACCCGTCCTCAGCCGCCTACCAGGACGACATCATCTTTGCATGGGAACGCTAGCGCGGGCGTGGCCGCGGGGCTGTTTGTTCTGCCGCTGAGATCGTGTGCAGTTCCGCACAGACGCAGCCTGGACAAGATGGGTTGGGGAGCGCGGGGCTGCGTCCTACTTCAATAGACGCTGGGGAAATTGGTTTGGATATGGGTGGTTGGCAAGGGGGTAGTGCGCCATCTAGCCAATTGCGCCATTTTGTGCGCCCGGCGCGGGGGGCTATCCTAAGGAGGAGGTGCAGCCATATAGAACCGAAAGAGGCCACGAGATGAGCGGACGGATTATTGACTTGACCCTCACCCATTACCACGGCATGCGCGGCGTGGAGATCCACCCCCATACGCGCCTGGCCCAAGACGGCTACAACACGACCAACCTGATGCTCTACAGCCATGCCGGGACCCACATGGATGCGCCGCGCCACTTTCTCGACGACGGGCGCACCATCGATCAACTTGATCTCAATAAATGTGTGGGACCGGCCTGGGTGATTGACCTGTCGCACAAAGTCCCGAACAGCCTCATCACGGTCGATGACTTGGCCGCTCATCAGGACAAGGTGACGCCCGGCGCGCGGCTGCTCTTACGGACGGATTGGGACCTGCACGCCAATCAAGACGATTACCGGACTCACTTTCCGCGTATCTCGCTGCCGTTGGCCGAATGGTTGGTAACACGCGGCGTTTGGTTGATCGGGCTGGAGATGCCTTCAGTGGCGTCGCTGCAGGATCGGGCAGAATTGACCGCGGTACATCAAACACTGTTGCGTGGGGAGGTGGTGATCGTGGAGTGCCTGGCGAACCTGCGGGCGCTGCCGCCGCGGGTGGTCTTTATCGCGCTGCCGCTCAAGATCGAAAACGGCGACGGTTCCCCCATCCGCGCCGTCGCCGTGGTGGGCGAAGGAGGGTGAGAGCCGGCCCGTCAGGCCATCGGCACAGTACGAGTGACGTCTGTCACCTTTTTGATGTACGTCTTGTGTGAGCAAGATGGGACAAAAGTCGCTGGTGATTTGAGGCAGGCATGCTATCTTGATAGCACGCTGATTGGCAAGTTCGCCGGAACGAAAGGATGTGCTTTTCAAGTGGCAACCCTATTAATCGCCGATGAAGATATGGACTTGGTCGAGATGCTCAGCCAACTTGCGCTACGCCACGGTCACCAAGCCGTCACCGTGGATAACGGGCACGCCCTGCTCGATCAACTTGCACAGACACCCGCCGAATTGTGCGCCATAGAAATCCTATTACCTGAACTCGACGGGTTGGAGGTGATCCCCGCAATTCGCCGCCGTTATCCGGACACGAAGATCCTGGCGATGTGCAGCGGAGGGATCTTCGGCCAGGGTACTGCCGCTGCATTTCTGCAGATGGCGCAGTTTTTGGGGGTGCATGGTACGCTGGTCAAGCCCTTTGCCCTGCCTGAATTTATGAGTCTTGCCCACGAACTGCTGGGTGAGCCGCATCCTGTGGCGGCTTCTATGGCCCATACGCCACAGGGTGTTGCCCTCTAGCGTAGCCTGTGGACACGCTGCGTCGCTGGCGAGGTGGGGGTGAGTTCTGCCGTGTAGAGTCTCCCCCTACAGCCTGACCACCTCGCCGGTGATGGCGGAGGTATAGCACGCTTCCATCACCCGCACCGTCACCAGATAGTCTTCGCCGCTGCTCTCGAACGGCTCGCCCTTCAGCATCCGGTCGACAAAGTGACGCTGGAGGTGGTGGACACAATCCCCCGCAAAGCCGCGGTCTTCATGCGGGTAGGCGTGGCGATAGCTGGGCTGGCCCAGCGGTTTGATGGTGATGTCG
>CAZYQJ010000227.1:0-5603 GCA_964649925.1 uncultured Litorilinea sp. | reverse complement strand
GTGATGTCGCCGTTGGTGTCCAATGCCAGATGCCCCTTGCTGCCGTCGATACACATTTCGCCAAAGGTCAGGCGCGGGTTGCGTGCCTCGTTCTCATTGTAGCGGCTGCCGTCGAGGATGGCCGTTGCTCCGTTGGCAAAGCCTAACACCACTTGTGCGCTGTCTTCGCCCTGGATCACCGGGTTGAGACGGCGCAGACGGGCGTAGACGCTCTCCACCTCGCCCACCAGGTAGCGGAAGGTGTCGATGAAGTGGACGCCCGTCTCATAGATGAGCAGGCGCGGGTAGTCACGAAAGAAGGGCTGGCGCGCCAGATACGCATCCTCTCCCCAGCCGTCACCCATGCGCATGCGAAAGTAGAGTGAAAAGACCTCGCCCAGCACACCCGCATCGAGTAGCCGCTTGATCTCCCGATACCACGGCTGCCAGCGCCAGTTTTCGTGGATCATCAAGCGCACGCCTGCCTGTTGCGCCACTTCGACGATGGCTGCGCCCTCGGCGTAGGTGGGGGCCAGCGGCTTTTGGCAGATGATGTGGACGCCTGCCTGTGCCGCTGCCTGGCAGAAGGCGTAGTGGGTTTCAGGCGGCGTGATGATATCGACAAAGTCCGGCTGCTCGCACGCCAGCATCTCCTCAAAATCTGCATAATAGCGCGCGATGCCGTACTGCTGCATCACGGCCTCGGCCTTGGCCTGCGTGCGGTTGTAGATCGCTGTGATCTCGACTTCTGGAATTCTGCGCCAGGAGTCGTATTGGTAATGGCTGAAGTAGCCTGCGCCTACCCCTACGCCGCGCAGACGGATATTCTGCTGCATCTTGAAGCCTTCTGTGGCGACGTGAATCATTATTCCTGGATGACGGTCTTGCGCGTGATCTGCGGGTCGCGGAATTGATCCTGCGCATCTGTGGCGGTGGTGGAGATGCTCCACACCACCGCGCCTTGCGGCCCAGCCTGAAACCAATGCCAGGTGTTGGGCGGCATGATGAACTGATCGGCAGGCTGCAAGACCACTTCGTGCCACACGTCATAGAATTGACGCCGGTGCGCCGGTGGGCGACCGCGCGGGTTGGGTGTCTCCGGCCCCGGCAGGTAGAGGTAGGCTTCGCCCCACTGCCCACGAAAGATTTCCTCCTTGCCCGGATAATCGCCCAGCGGTGGGTGGCGGTGCTGAGGGAAGATCTGGTTCGGCATGAGGATCAGCAGTTTGACAGCTGTAAACGGGGTGCTGGCCAGGGTCAGGATCTGCAAACCTGTCTCGGCTAACTCGCCCAACCCCACGTCCGCCACCTCCATCTGGTCAAATTCCGCCTCGCGCACCACGACCCCGGCCTGTTTGACCATATCCCAGGCGCGCCGCCGCGCCTGCTCGTATTCGTCGCGTGTGATCATGCTTGCGTCTTTTCTGCACGAATTTGTAGCATCTGGCGCGTTTCGGCCACCGTCGCAATGGGCCGATTGACCTCGCGTGCGATCCGTACCAGCCGTTCGACAAGTTGGGCATTGCTGGTCGCCGGTTCGCCAGGGCGATAAAATATATTATCCTCGAAACCGGCGCGGGCATGGCCGCCCATCAGGATCGCCATGCCGCTGGCCCACAGGTCGGAGCCGTTATAACCTGCCACACTCCACAGCGAACCGGGCGGCACGGTCTCGGCCAGGTGCAGTAGGTTCTTGGCAGTGGCAGGCTGCGCACCGACCAGCCCTAGCACAAAGGTAAAGACGAAGGGCGGGCGGATGAGACCTTGTTCGGCATGGCGCAGGACGTTGGCGATCATACCCGTCTCAAAGATAGCACTGTCGGGTTTGACGCCGCGCCGCGCCATCTCCTGTACCCAATAGGCAATGTCATCTGGCGAGTTGATGTAGACCCCGGATGCGTAGTTTACCGATCCGGGGTTGAGCGATGCCAGTTCCACGTCCGCTTGCAAGGCGACGCAACGCTCGGCCACGGTCAGCGTGTTCACACCGCCGGTTGACCCCTCGATCACAATGTCACAGCGGCTGCGGATCAGTTCCAGCGTGCGCCGAAAGGCGGTGAGGTCGGCGGTCGGATGGCCCTGATCGTCCAGCACATGCAGGTGAGCAATGGTCGCTCCGGCGTTATAAGCGCGCACCACCTCGTCGGCGATAAACTCCGGCGTGAGTTGAAGGCCTGGCCGGTCATGCCAATGCGCGGGAGCCAGACAGGGCGCAACCGTGATCATCAACTTGTCCATCTTAGGCCCCTGTAATCTCCTTGAGCAGACGGAAGAAATCTCGCTTGCGGTCTGACGAAAGCCCCCAGTTCACCGGCGGCGACTGGTGACCATCTCGATAGTTGCTTTCTCCCGCCTCGAAATAGCCCCAAGAGGCGTAGCGCGAGACAGCAGCGACGCAGTTGTTCCACGGCTGGTCGAAGTTAAAGTGGTCATCCTCGTTGAAGAGGATCGGCATAGGCCGGTAGCCGGGCACGGCGCGCGCCTGATCCACCATCTCGGCGATGCGGTTGGGGTCTGTGACGCCGTTGCCGTGCATGAGCAGAAAGTCGGAGACGCGCACCACATTTTCATCGGGGATGCGCCCGCCGCCATAGCTCACGCCGGTGAGCAGGCGTCGCCCGTTGCGCGTCATGCCCTGCACCCGCTCGATCAACTCGTGGACGCGGTGGGGTTGCAAGATCTCATGTTCATAGCGCGGCACATTACACTCGTTGTCCACTTCGATCAAGACATGCGCATAGCCTTGATCGAGGACCCAGTTGATGGCGTTGTCCAGCCCCCGGATCACCGCGGCCTCATCCTGTAAGACCTCGTCTTGCCCAAAGTAGAAGATGCCCAGGATGGCGACCATACCCACCTCGTCCATGCGGTCGAGCACCCGCTTCATGCGGTCCAGGTAGTCCGGCTTGAGATCGCCGTTGGGGGTAAATGCGCTGTTGTGCCACGGCTGCTGGCGCACATAGCCGCGCGGGTTGCCCCCTTGGAAGTTCAGCGTCAGCGCGAGCAGGCCGTGTTCGCGATAGAGGGGCAATGCCTCTATAAACTCGCGCACGTTCCGTTCTGGGTCCCATTCGCCTGTGTCGGGATAGGCCCATTGTGATCTCGTTTCCGGGTTGGCATCGTCAAAGGTCGCCTGAACGGTGCGCATGTTCATCAGCAGCCCCTCGATGCGATAGCCTCGAAAGCTTTGTCCGGGGTAGGTGGGTGCGCCGTCGATATAGAACTGGTCGCCCTGAATACTGACGGTGGTCATCGCTTCGCCCTTTGCATTGGGATGGTGGATATTCGTAGATTCTATAGGAGGGACTTCATCATGTGATGGAGGGCACGGGCCGGGATGCCTTCCTCGATCAGGGCCTGGATCTGTTCATGGCCCATCTTGTCGAGCAGTTCGGCTGCCATCTGCACCGCGGCAATCGCCACCTCCATCGTCTCGACCGGGTCGCCGTCGCGCGTGACCACGTCATAGGCCAGCCAGCCGCTCCACTGCAGCCGGTCCAGATAGTAGAGCATCTCCACCGTATCCCAGAGGTTGACGGCCCCTGGCAGCATATCCCAATCCCACTCGCGACCGTTGTCGTTGAAGTGGACATAGAAGAGTCGGTTCGCCTGGCCCGCAATCGCCAGCATTTCGGCAGGCGTCTCCTTGGCAACCAACGCATGGCCTACATCCATTGTGACGCCGATGTGAGGCACGCCCACGCGCTCGCACATATAGAGGGCGCGGCCCATGTCGCCCAATACGCAGTAGTTGCGCGATTCATTGGGCTTGTACTCCAGGCTGATCCGGATGTCGTCGCGGTGGCGCGCTGCCTCTGCCAGCCCTTCTTCCAGCCACTGCCACTGTTTGAGATAATCCACCTCAAAGGTGTAGTTGTGACCGTCGATTAGGGTGCAGCAGGTGATCATGTCAGTTCCCAACTCGGCGGCTAAGTCCATCGTCGTCTTCATGTAGTCGACGGCCTGGCGGCGGATCGCCGGGTCGGGGTTGGTGAACGATCCGCGCCGCCACTGGGCCTCACCTTTGACATTCAGGTTGACTGCCGAGAGCGGCAGGCCGGAATCCTGGATCAAGCGGATGCTCTGCTGCATATCGGGCATAAAGTCCTGGGGATAGACCGGCTCAATGCCGTCTCCGCCACTGACTCGTTCGGCCATTTGCAGCCGTTCGGCCAGCGTGCGCCCAGGTTGGTATTCGTGGAAGCGGTCAAACTGGCGGCCCATAAAGCCGATCATGACCGAATGTTGAAGTTGCATGGCAACCCTCGTCTGCTGGTTGGGATGGTAAAGAAGGGTGGGCGCCGGAACCGTTACGGCTGGATTCCGGCCAACTCGGCCACGGTGGTGAAGAAGGCCTTTTTCTCCGGCGTGTTGATCGACCAGTTGGTCGGCGGGCTTTGAAAACCGTCATGATACTTGGTCTGCCCGCCCTGGTCATAATAGCCCCAACTTGAACCGGCTGCCCAGGCTGCGCGGCAGTTGTCAATCCGTACGGAATCCTCGTTAAAGACAATCGGCTTACTTGTCTGGCTGCGTACCGTCTCCACCATCTGGTGGATATTGTCCGGCTGCTGCCCGTTGCCGTGGAGCAAGATGAAGTCGGCTGTGTCGATCACGTTGGGGCCGGGCAGCGCGCCGCCGCCATAGCTGGTGGAGATGAGCAGTTTCCCCTGTGCGACTTGGCGTGCCAGTTCGATCAGTTCATGGACGCGGTGCGGCTGGAGAATCTCATGGACGTAACCGATGTTGCACTCGTTGTTGATCTCGATGAGTACGTTACCACGATCTAGCCCGGCCAGAAAGTCGGTCGCCTCGGTCACAGCCCGCTTGACTGCGGCTTCGTCTTTTAGTTTGTGGTTCTGGCCGAAGTAGAAAAAGCCCACGATCACGGCCATGCGGTTGGCATCGTGGCCTTCGACGACCTGGCGCATGCGCGCCGCGTAGCGTTCCTTCAGCGCCCCTTCGGGGGTGAAGGCGTTGTTGTCCCAATCCTGCAAAATCTGATCGCGGCGCAGTTTGATGTGATACTGCGGAAAGCCGCCTTGGAAGTTAACCGTGGTGGCAATCACTCCATAGCGGCGATACTCCGGCAGCGCGGCGACAAACTCGCGAGTCTGCCGGTCCGGGTCGAACGGGGATCCGTCGGGATAGCTAAACAACGCTGCCGTGTTGGGGTTCTCGTCTTCAAAGGTTGCCTGGACCATGCGCGTGTTCATCAGCCGCCCCAAGGCTTCAGGCTTGGCCCCCGCAAAATCACTGTAGGTCGGTTGGCCGTCAAAGTAGAACTTGTCACCCTGAATACTGACTTGCATAGCTTGCTCCCAATTTGGTTAGCCCTTGAGTGCGCCCGCCGTCATCCCTTGCACCATATAGCGCTCGACCACACGGAAGAGCAGCACGGTGGGCAGTGTGGTGATCACGCAGGCCGCCATGAACGCGTTCATGCCAGCCACGTTGCCAAATTCGCCAATAAAGTCGCGCAGCCCCACCTGGAGCGTTTTCATCGACCCTTTGGTGGTGATGATGCTGGCCCAGAGGAAATCATTCCAGCCCAGGATAAAGGCATAGGTGCTGACGGCGATGATGCCCGGAGCGAGACGGTGGAATCTGGGCAGGCTGTCGGC
>CAZYQJ010000226.1:0-7821 GCA_964649925.1 uncultured Litorilinea sp. | reverse complement strand
GCCAGGACTATGTGCGCACGGCAGAGGCCAAGGGGCTGCGCCGCCGCACTGTGGTGATCAGCCACGCGCTCAAGAACGCGCTGCTGCCCATTGTGACCGTGATCGGGCTGCAACTGGGTGGGCTGCTGGGCGGCGCGCTGCTCACAGAGACCATCTTCTCGTGGCCCGGCATGGGGCTGTGGACGTACCGCGCCATTCTCAGTCGCGATTATCCGATTGTACAGGGCGCGGTGCTGGTCAGCGCAACCATTTATGTGGTTGTGAATTTGCTAGTGGATATTTCGTATGCCTACCTGGATCCACGTATCCGGTATCAGAGTAGTTAGTAGGGTTCGGTTATGACAACACATGCTGCAGCGCAACCTGCTCTCCTGAGTGAGATGGAGCCGCGCAAGTCGCGTGGGCTGATGCGCGATGCCATGCGCCGCCTGGTTTCCGGATGGAATGGCCGCGTGGGTCTGACAATCATCGCCCTCACCTTGCTGATCGGCCTGTTAGCGCCCATTGTAGACCCCTATGATCCTACGACGGATTCGGATTTGGCGAGTTCTCGTCTTGAGCCTTCCTGGGAACACCCCTTTGGCACAGACCGTTTGGGCCGCGATATGTTCCGCCGGGTGATGCATGGCACGCGCATTTCGCTGTTGATCGGCTTTGTGGTGGTCTTTGTCTCCGGCGGCATCGGCACGCTCTTGGGGCTGATCGCCGGGTACTTTGGCGGGACGGCAGACACGGTGATCATGCGTCTGATGGACGTGCTGCTGGCGTTTCCCGCCATCTTGCTCGCCATCGCCATTGTGGCGGTGCGCGGGCCAGGGCTGGACAACACCATTATGGCGGTCGCCATCGTCGGCATCCCTGGCTATGCGCGCGTGGTGCGTTCGGTGGTGCTGTCGCTGCGCGAACGGGACTATGTGGATGCGGCGCGCATGATCGGCGTGAGCAATTCACGCATCATGTTTGGGCACATCTTGCCCAACAGCCTGACGCCGCTGATTGTGCAGGCGACGCTGGGCGTTGGCGGTGCGATTCTCTTTGCCGCCGCGCTGGGGTTCCTGGGGCTGGGTGTCCAGCCGCCCACCCCGGAGTGGGGCGCGATGATCAGCGACGGGCTGCCATTTCTGCGCCAGTCGCCCTATCTGGTCTTTTATCCCGGCATCGCCATCATGATCAGTGTGTTGGGCTTTAACCTGCTGGGCGACGGTCTGCGCGATGCGCTAGATCCACAACTGCGCGATTAATCCAACCGCGCGAATCGAGGCCCTATGTTTGTCCATGAGAGTGGCCCGCAGGATGCACCGGCCATCGTCTTTCTGCATGGCAACGGCGTCAACGGCACGATGTGGCAGGCCCATATGGAACGGCTGGCGGGCTATCACTGCCTTGCCCCGGACTTTCCCGGATTTGGACAGAGCAGGGCGCAGGCGTGGGTGTCGCTTGACCAGACCGCTGAACAGATCCGCCAACTGATCTGCACGCACACGGCAGCAGGTCAGGCGCATGTGGTGGGCCTGTCGCTGGGCGGCAGCACGACGATCAAACTCCTGAGCATGGCCCCGGATCGCGTGGACCATGCCATCGTGGATGGCGCGGGGGTGCTCCCGATTGCAGGGCTGCCGTTGATGAAGTTGGGGCTGCGCGCCATCCAGCCCTTTCTTCATTCCGATTTTGTCATCAAGATGATCGCGCGCGGGATGAACATACGCGACGACGGCTATGAGGCGTTTGTCAACAACATGCGCTGCATGTCGCCAGCGTCGTTCACGCGCGCCTTTATCCAGGCGTTGTCCATGCGCCAGCCGCCAGGGTTGGATCGGGTGCGCTGCCCGGCGCTCTTTGTCGCCGGGGAGAAAGAGCCAAAGGCAGTCAACCAGTCGAATGTGATGCTGGCGCGCATCATGCCCAACGGCCAGAGCCGCATGGTTCCTGGGCGGACCCATGCCTGGGGCGCGGTGGAGGCGTTGGATCTTCATATCCGCATGGTGGAAGCCTGGATTCAAGACCAGCCGCTGCCCGATGGGTTGGTGGACGTGAAGCTTTCGTAGGCCGGGTTGCAAGCCTGACCTATATACCTATATACCATGACAGACCTAGTCACTCGCACTGCCACCGCCGAGGTGAGACTGTGGACGCGACTTGGGCACATGATCCCCGCTGGACCGGGGGCGTCGTCGCCTATCCTGACCCTGCCGTTGAGGTGATCGACCCGCGCTTTAAGCCCTACACCCTGGGCAACGCTGCCGTAGAGCGGATCTGCACGGGGATGCGTTGGGCTGAGGGGCCGGTCTGGTTTGGCGACGGGCGCTGTCTGATCTGGAGTGATATCCCCAACAACCGGATGCTCCGTTGGGATGAGGAAACCGGCGCGGTGAGCGTCTTTCGCAAACCGTCCAACAACAGCAACGGCAACACGCGCGACCGCCAGGGCCGGTTGGTAACCTGTGAACACGGGACGCGGCGTGTGACGCGCACCGAGTATGACGGCTCGATCACGGTCCTGATCGACCGGTACGACGGCAAGCGGCTCAACGGCCCCAATGACGTGGTGGTCCATTCGGACGGGTCGATCTGGTTCACCGACCCCGGCTATGGGAGCCTGATGGACTATGAAGGCGAGGCCGGGCCGCATGAACTCCCCACCGCGGTCTACCGGCTGGACCCGGCGACGGGCCAGGCGCGTGTGGTGGCCGACGATTTCGTGATGCCCAATGGCCTTTGCTTTTCACCCGACGAGTCCAAGATCTACATCGTGGACACAGGCCGATCCCACAACCCCGATGGCCCTTCGCACATCCGCGTCTTTGACGTGCGCGGGGATCAGCTTTCCGGCGGGCGTGTCTTTGTCGACATGGGGCAGGGATCGGCGGACGGGATCCGCACCGATGTGGACGGCAACCTTTGGGTGAGCGCAAGTTGGGGCGGGCCGGGGTATGATGGCGTCCACTGTTTGACGCCGGGCGGCGAGTTGATCGGTAAGATTCACCTGCCGGAACCGTGCTCGAACCTCTGCTTTGGCGGGCGCAAAAAGAAGCGGCTGTTTATGACCTGCGGCCAGTCGGTCTATGCGCTCTATGTGGAGGCGCAGGGCGCACAGACGCCGTAGGGCAGTGGGCACAGCGCAGAGACGCCAAGATCGCAAAGGCCAGCGCAGGGAAAAGCAACAAAAAGGCGCACGCTCTGGGCATGACACCCTAAATTGTAGGTCGGGTATGTTGCCCGACGGGTGGCGGCATAACCCCTCTCTTTCTCGAAAGGCAGCATCTGCATGGGTATCAGTCTAGGATTGGTCGGCCTGGGTTCGTTTGGTCGCGCCTTCGCCGACCTCTTTATGAGCCATCCGCTGGTGGACCGCATTGCGCTCTGCGACCGTGAGCGGGACCGGATCACCCCCTTTGCCAATAAACCATCCTGGCAGGCCAAGTTCAACCCGCGCGATGTCTATTTGTCGCTGGACGACATCTGCCGCAGCGACCTGGACGCGCTGGTGATCATCACCCAGCCCTGGCTGCACGCTCCCCAGTGCATCCAGGCGTTGGAGTCGGGTAAGAGCGTCTACAGCGCCGTACCCGTCATCAGCATCCCCGACGACGACGAGATCCTGGCGTGGTGCGACCGGCTGGTGGAAGCGGTGCAGCGCACGGGCAAGCACTATATGTTGGGAGAGACCACCTATTACCGGCCCCAGGCGATGTACTGCCGTCGCCAGGCGCGGGCCGGAGCCTTTGGCGATTTTGTCTACAGCGAAGGCGAGTATTATCACGACGTGGACGGCAAGACCAATCTGCGCGAGGTGGCGAAGCGGCGGCATGCAAGCCAGGCCGGGCAGGAGTGGTTGGCGCTGCGTGAGCAGTACAAGGCGCGCGGCGTGCGCGGCGGGCCGATGCACTACCCGACCCACTCAGTCAGCGGGCCGATCAGCGTCACGCGCAGCCATGCCGTCAAGGTCGTCTGTTGGGGTTACGCCAACCGCACGAACGACCCGTACTTTGTGGAGGATGGCGCGGCGTTTAGCAACGAGGTGGCGCTCTTCCAGATGAGCGACGGTAGCGCCATGCGCATCATCGAGGCGCGCGAGATCGGCCACACCGAACGCGAGATCTTCCGCATCTACGGCACACAGGGCAGCTTTGAAAATGACACCTGGGTGGACAAGATGACCGTCACGCCGCTGACGGTGGCCGAGATGCGCGACCCGCTACCCGCGGAGGTGGCTGCCGCTTTCCAGGAGGTCAGCCAGACGTCCGACTTCTATGGCGGGCATGGGGGATCGCATGCGTATCTGGTGCATGAGTTTGTGGACGCGGTGGCGCATGACCGCGTTCCCGCAATCAACGTGTGGGAGGCCGTACGCTACATGGCTGCTGGCGTGGCCGCGCACCAGTCGGCGTTGCGCGGCGGCGAGGTGGTCAACGTGCCCGATTGGGGCGATGCCCCGCGCTAGGCGGTTCTCCCCGACCGCTGGCACAGGGGGCATGGCAGTTGATCAACAGGCTTCGACACGGACGACCGCGTTTGTTACAATCACCTTTGTTGCAGTCACCTGAGTTGCAGCGACCATAGCCACACATCCATCTTGCCTCGCACCTTATTGACCCGCTGTTCTACCCGGAGGAGGAACCATGATCGAGGAGCTTTCCGTGCAGCAGGCAGTTCGCAATGCCGTCACCATGCCCTCGCGCGCCTGGTATGGCGATATTGACCTGACCCTGCAATTCCCCGAACCGTGGACGGTGCATGTGCTGCCGCCCAAGGACGCGCCCAAACTGGACGCCGCCGGGATCGAGGCGGCCTTTGCCAACCCTATCGGCACAAAGCGCATTGCGGAGTTGGCGCAGGGCAAACGCAGCGCGGCGATTGTGGTGGACGATGTGAGCCGCCCCACGCCCGCCGCTGAGGTGATCCCCTATGTACTGGCTGAGTTGGCTGAGGCGGGCATCCCCCAGCGCGAGATCCGGTTTGTGATCGGTGGCGGTTCGCATCGCCCCCAGACGCGCGAGGAGATGGAGAAGAAACTGGGCGCGGAGATCGTCGCCAACTATGAAACCAAATCGCACAATTTTATGGCGGGCGACCTGCGCGGCTTCGGCAACCTGCCGGATGGCACGCCGCTCTACTTTGACCCGGTGGTGGCGGACGCCGATTTTAAGATGACTGTCGGCGGTATCTACCCGCACGGCGCGGTGGGCTTTGGCGGCGGATCCAAACTGATCCTGCCGGGGATATCGGGCTTTGCCACGATGTTCCACTTCCACACCTTCTACCCGTCGCGCGGCCAGGGCAACATCGAACGCCAGGGGGATATCCCCGATCATCGTGATGCTTCGGAGGCAGCGGCGCGCGCCTTGGGGTTGGATGTGGTGGTCAACACGGTGATCAACGCGCGGCGCGAGATCGCGGGGCTGTTTGTGGGGGACTTCGTGCAGGCGCAGCGTGCCGGGGCGCGTTTTGCCCAGCAGATCTATGGCACGCACATCCCTGAAGACCTGCGCAAGTCGGTGGATGTGATGGTGGTCAACGCCTACCCGCTTGATTCCGACCCGATCCAGACGGGCAAGGCGTTGTGGTCGCGCCCCTACTTTGAAAAGGCGTATACGGTCGTGGTCAACCCGGCGGTGGACGGCATCTGCTATCACGGGCTGTTCGACCGCATCGACTGGAATCGCTTTGACGTGCAGCGCTGCGCCCGCCCGCCGATGGCAGACCCGGAACCCGTCTTGAGCCGTCGCGACCAGGCGTTGATCTGGTCGGAGAATTACCCGGTGCACGACTTCAGCCGCAAGCATCCCAATGACATTCTGGTGCGTAGTTGGGAGAAGGTGATCGAGTTGCTGACCCCGGCTGTGCCTGCCAACGCCCAGGTTGCAGTCTTTCCGGTGTCGGGGGTGCAGTTGCTGGCTGTGCAGGATCGGTGACGTAAGCTAGCAGCCTCCGACATTCGCAATCCTATTATTTTCGTCGATAGCCCCGCTTGGGGGCAGGAGGCTGTCATGGAGAATCAAACGCAACACGCTGCGCCGCGCCAGGCGCAGCCGATGACGCCGCGCGCCCGGCTGCTGGCCGTACTACAGGGGCAGCGTCCCGACCGGCTGCCGTTTATGGGGCGGCTGGAATTGTGGCACAAAGGCCGCCTGCGGATGGGCACGCTGCCGCCTGAACTGGCGGGCCTGTCGCTGGATGAGATCCACCGGCGCGTGGGCTTTGGGCGGCAGAAGTTTCTGACCCCCTATCAGGTGCGGCTGGCTGGCGTGGAACTGGAAGTCCACTATCAGGGGGAGCGCATCCACCACGAGCAAGACCCGCTGATGGATCGCTTCCCCGATATGGATTTCTACGCGCCCGACGACCACCCTGGCGTGACAACCACGACCCTGCGCACGCCGGTGGGCAGCCTGACCGTCGAACACACGGTGCTGGATCAGATGGCCGTCACCGGCACGCGCAACTACATGAGCAAACACCCCATCACGCGTGACGAAGATGTGCCGGTCATCGCCTATATCCTGGAGCGGATTGAGATCGTGCCGCGCTTTGAGGAACTGCTGGCGCTCGACGCTGCGTTTGGCGATTTCGGCTTTGTAATGCCGGTGATGGAGCGCATCCCCTTCCAGCAACTGCTCATCGACTACTACAGCACAGATGCTTTCTTCTTTGCGCTGCATGACAGCCCCGGCGTGGTGATCGGGCTGCTGGAGCGGCTCGACGAGAAGGTCAGCGAGGGCATCCGCCAACTGGCCGCGCTCGATGTGCCGTACCTGGAGATCGGGGATAACCTGGACGGGATGATGACCAACCCGCGGCTCTTTCGACAGTACTGCCTGCCCGCCTACCAGCGCTATACCGATGCGCTGCACGCCCAGGGCAAGGTGACGGGCAGCCACACCGACGGCAACCTCAAGCCGCTGTTGGGGCTGCTGGTCGAGACCGGGCTGGATGTGTGCGAGTCGTTTTCGCCCGCGCCGCTGACGCCGGTCACCGTGGCCGATGCGCTGGCCGCCTGGCCCGACAAACCGATCTTCTGGGGCGGCATCCCCTCCCCGCTGCTGGAGGAAGGGACGTCCGACGCCGAGTTTGAGGCCGCGATTGCAAATCTGCTGGATACCATCGGCGACCGGCTGTGTATCCTCAACGTGGTGGACATGGTGCTGCCCATCAACCGCATAGACCGTATCGCCCGCATCGCCGAGAGGGTAGAGGCGCACCCGCTGCCCGCCCGGCGTGAGGATTGAAAGCTATCAATGAGACCCCTTGAGTATGTAGAAGCTGATGAAGCCTGGCAACAGCGAATCGCAGAAGAATGGGGCGAAACGGCTGTCCGGCATATGCACATCGAAGACGGCTTCTCTGTGCTTGCCATTTGTTGTGGAGAGCCGGTGGGCCTCATCTCCATGTATTGGCGACTATTGCCTCCGCCCCTGCTCGGCACATACGAAGGGTACATTGACATCATCGAGGTGACGGCCAGACGTAGACGGCAAGGAATCGCCACGAAGCTGGTTGAGTTAGCCGTTGAGCGAGCGCGCCAACGCGGTGTCTACCAGATACGTGCGTGGAGTTCGGAAGACAAGACAGCCGCCATTCAGCTGTGGAAAGCACTCGGCTTTGGACTCTGCCCCGCCACGATCTATCCGAGAGGCCAAGAAGTCAAAGGCTATTTTGTGACCAAGGTGTTGTGCTAGCTCCCTGATGGAGTCTAAGCAGTCCTAGCAGGTCATCCCGATCTTGGCCTCTGGGCCATGGTCGATGGGTTGCTACGGTTGCCGGTTAACGCTGCCACTCATAGAAGTCGGTGCGCGCCCGTTTGTAGGCGGAGGGTGGGTGGTT
>CAZYQJ010000225.1:5628-7869 GCA_964649925.1 uncultured Litorilinea sp. | reverse complement strand
TCCATCCACATGCCTTTCCATAACCAACTGCAGCAGTTTGCGCTTGCTCATCACCGTATAATCAAGATTGAGCCGCGCAAATTCATATTGGTGGGGCCAGGGTGGGCTCTGGGTGTTTTCCATCAACCACTCGTAAATCTCACGGTTGTTTTCAAACTCCAGCGTGCAGAGCGAGTGGGTCACCCCTTCAATCGCATCCGACAACGGGTGGGCAAAGTCATACATCGGATAGATGCACCAACGATCGCCCGTGCGGTAGTGGTGGGCATGGCGAATGCGGTAGAGCAGCGGGTCGCGCATCTTCATGTTGGGCGATGCCATGTCGATCTTGGCGCGCAGCACATGCGTCCCGTCGGGGAATTCCCCGGCGCGCATCCGGTGAAACAGGTCTAGATTCTCCTCGACCGAGCGGTCACGATAGGGGCTAGGACGGCCCGGCTCGGTGACGGTGCCGCGATATTCGCGAATCTCCTCTTCGCTCAGGCTGTCCACGTAGGCCTTGCCCGCGCGGATCAACTCCACAGCTACCTGGAAGAACTTCTCAAAATAATCTGAGGCAAAGAAAAGCCGGTCACCCCAATCAAAGCCCAGCCAGCGGATGTCACGCTGGATCGCCTCGACATATTTCATGTCTTCGGTTTCGGGGTTGGTATCGTCAAAGCGCAGGTTGCAGACCCCGCCAAATTCCTCGGCGATGCCAAAGTTCAGGCAGATCGATTTGGCATGGCCGATATGCAAAAAGCCGTTGGGTTCGGGCGGGAAGCGCGTCACCACACGCCCGCCATAGGTTCCCGCAGCCATATCCTCGGCCACAATCGCCCGGATAAAATCCAACGGTTCATCGCGGACGTTCTCCGCCGCGGGGGTCGTCGTCGCACGCGCGTTCACACTTGACCTGCTCTCCACAATCCACTTCCTCTCAACCAATGCGATATTACCGGGCAAGCGGCCCATGACTCATCACGTGATTATGCCATCGCGCGGCGCGCTATGTCAATCAAACACGCCTGGCGCCACACGTGCGACTGGATGAGAAGCCGCTGAATTCGCACAATTCTCGCCTTCATGGTAGATTGCTTTCACCTTAGTCTGTCGCAGCTTCTGAGTCCATGCCTGGCCCGTCGTCGCTTCGACCATGACAGCTTCCATTTCTAAGGCCTGTGTCGCTTATGAGTTCCGTCTTCAGCCGAGCATGTTCAGCCGTCTTGTACGCTGGCTCCACCCCCTCTTCCTGGGCCTAGCGGCCCTCGCCATCGCCTGGTTCCTGCGATCCCAGTGGGCCACCCTGCGCGCCTATCCCTGGCGGCTGGATGCGGGCTGGCTGGCGGTCGCGACGCTGCTGCTCTTGATGAGTTGGGCGCTAGAGATCGCCATCTGGCGGCGGCTGCTCCGTCTGGTGGGTGGCGGGTTGAGCTTTCTACAAGCGGTACGCATCTGGTTTCTCGGCGCGGTGGTGCGATATATCCCCGGCAACATCTGGCAGCCGTTGAGCATGACAATCTACGCTCGCCGCTACGGGGTCACCCCAGAGGCGACGCTGACCAGCATTGCCTTCTACCAGGTGATCATCCTGCTCGCCGCCGCGCCCACGGCTGCGGTCTATATACTCTGGCGTGACCACAACAGCCTGGCCGCTCAAGCGCTGGAGGGCATCCCGCCGGGGTTGGCCTGGCTGATCCTGCTGCCTGTCCTCGTCTTTCTTCTCCGGCCCCAGTGGTTGATGAGCGTCGTCAACTGGGGGTTGGCGCGCCTGGGCCGCGACCCGCTGCCTACCCGCCTCACCAGCGGCGCGCTGGCCGCGCTGGTCGCGGCGGCGATGATCGACTGGCTGCTGTGGGGGGCGACCTTTGCGGCCTTTACCTTTGGCGTCGCTGGCGCAGAGACCGTGGCGCGCGCCGAACTTGCGCCGCTGCTGGTCATCTCCTACCCGATTGCCTATGCCGTGGGCTTTCTCAGCGTGATCACCCCAAGCGGTTTTGGCGTGCGCGAAGGGGCCTTTTACCTCCTGCTCGCACCCCAGATCGACGGCGCGGTGGTCACCGTAGTGGCGTTGGCGATGCGCGTCTGGACAACGGTGGGCGAGCTGCTGGCGGCCCTGATCAGCGCGCCATTTGAGCGTGCCCCGCTGCCCCCGGCTCCACACGTCGAGCTTTCCCCGGCAGACCGTCCGGCAGATGCCGAACTGCGCCGCAACCTGACCTAGCCAATGCAGCCACGAACACGGACCATCAGCCGGCTGGG
>CAZYQJ010000225.1:0-5618 GCA_964649925.1 uncultured Litorilinea sp. | reverse complement strand
TGATGGCCAGCCGGCAGCGCTTCTGGTTCGCCGCCACCCTGTTGCTCATTACGCTGGCTGCCTTCGCCCTGCGCCTCTATCGCCTGGATGCCCAGAGCCTCTGGTATGACGAAGGCGTCACCGCCGAGGTCGCCCGCCGCGGCCTGGCCGATCTCACCCGCTGGACCGCGGGCGACATCCAACCCCCGCTCTACTACTATGTCGTCGCGGGCTGGGGGCGGTTGGCGGGCTGGAGCGAGTGGAGCCTGCGCTTTCCCTCGGCCTTCTTCGGCACCCTCCTGGTCCCGCTGCTTTGGGCTGTGACCATCGCGCTGACGCGCCGCCGCGTGGCCGGGCTGCTGGCCGCCGCCCTAGCAGCCTGTCACCCGCTGCTGCTCTACTACAGCCAGGAAGCCCGCATGTACGCCATGCTGACCGCGCTGGGTGTGCTGCTGGGCTATCTGATCATCCACGGCGAAAGCGCCATCCGCCGTCGCGGGCTGCACTGGACTGCCTACACCCTCGTCGCCACGGCAGCGGTCTACACCCACTATTTCGCCTTTTTTCTCCTGGTGGCGCTTGCCTGCGCCTATCTGGCCGACCAGTTCTTTCTGCTGCGTCGCAGCCAGGCCGCGGCGGCCCACGCCGATGCGGATCTGCCCTCCACCCTGATGCGGCGGCCTATCACCGGATTTCTGCTGGCGAATCTCGCTGTCCTCTTGCTCTATCTACCCTGGTTCAGCGCGCTGATCACCCGGCTGGCGGTAGATGCCAGCTACTGGGAAGGCGATCTCAAGCTCGGCGAGGCACTACGCCACCTCGCCATCAGCTTTACCAGCGGTGAAACCGTCCTGGAGCAGCAGGCCACGCGGCTGCTCATCCCCTATGCGATCCTGACCGGCGTTTCGCTGATCGCGCTGATGCTGCGGCGGTCGGTCCAGCCGCGCACCATTCTCTATGCCTCGCTCTGGTTGGCGGTTCCGGCGGCGGCCGTGCTGATCCTGGCCTCCAATGTGCCCAAGTTCAACCCGCGTTATGTCATGATCGCCCTGCCAGGGCTGCTGCTCTTTTGGAGCGCCGGGCTGACGACGCTGCTCCGCCTGCGCGCCTGGACGTGGACCAGCATTCTGGCCGCGCCCTTTCGCAGCCTGCCTTCGCTGCTCTCGCTGCTGTTGGTTGCCCTCTTGCTCGGCGGCTTTTTGTATGCCGACCGCAACTGGTTCACCAACCCGGCCTTTACCAAATCCGAATGGCGGCAGGTCAGCCAGTACATTCGCAGCCGTATCCACGCCGCACAACGATCTGAACCCGGCGAAGGCTCGCTAATTGTGCTGGTCAGCGGTCATGCCTGGCCGATCTGGGATTACTACGCGCCCGACCTCCCTCCCCTGCGGCTGCCTGACCTGGAGATCCTCGACGTCAACGCCGTACTGGATATCCGCGCCAGCGCACGTCCGCTCTCCGAAGCGTTGCAGGGACGATCCGATGTCTGGCTAATCCAGTGGCAGGATGAAATTGTCGATCCGATGGGCGTGGTCCCGCTCCAGCTTGAGGTTGCAGGCGAGGAGCAGGAGACCGACGAGGAGTTTTGGCAGGTCAATCTGCGCCACTACACCAAAGTGGACCCCGGCAAAGTCCTGGTGGAACCATCTGATATCCTGCCTACCAGCGTCAACTTTGGCAACCAGGTCTATCTGGTCGACTACCAGGTTGCGGACAACGGCGACCTGCTGCTCTTTTGGAAGCTGCACCCCAACCATGCAGACCCCATCCCCGACCTGTACATCACCGGCCAGACCTTCACCGCCGATGGCCTGCCCTTTGGCCGCCTGCGTGACCGCCGCCTGGTGAGCTATGAGTACCCCACCTTCCGCTGGCGCAACGACCAGATCAACCTGGGCCGCATCCCTGCCGCCGAATGGGCCGGGCCAGGCGCGCTGCCCGGCGCGTACCGCGTTCGCATCGTCGTCTACAACGTCAACGGCGACCTGACCGGCCTGGATATGATCGGTTCCCAGGGGCAGCCGCAGGGCAAGCAGTACACCCTCGACCTGACGCTGCCCGCTGCCACGCGCGGCCCCGACGAGATGGACGAGGTCACCTTTGCCGAAGTGCTGCCCGACCTGTTTGTCGAATTGCAGCTCTCCACCGAACAGGCCGAACCAGGCCAGGCATTCGCCGCCGAACTCTACTGGTATGCCGAAGAGACCCCGGCCAGTGACTTCGACCTGCGCCTGCGCTGGCGGCTGCGTGCCACCGATGAAGTGGTTGGCGAACAGACCGTCCGCCTGTCACCCGACCTACCCACCAGCCGATGGCCAGACGACGAACTGATGCACACGCTCTATTCGCTGCGCCCGCCGCTCTACCTGCCCGCCGACGATTACTGGCTGGAGATCGGCCCCAGCGCGCCCGGCAGCAAGTTCGTGCGCGTCCCCTTCCGCATCCTGGGCAGTTCGCGGCTCTTTGTCGCGCCTTCCTACACGACGCCGGTCGATGCACGCTTCGGCGATACACTCCACCTGCTCGGCATCATCGAGCCGGTACAGACCACCCTCCGGCCCAACGATCAGGTCGTCATGACGCTGGTCTGGCAGACGTTGGAATCCCCCCCGGTCGACTATACCGCCACCTTGCAGTGGTTGGGCGCGGATGCCAAACCCGCGGCCCAGGCCGATCTGCTGCTGCCCGGCGGTTCCGCCAACTGGGTCCCCGGCCAGGTCGAACTCCAAACGGTCATCACCAACGCGCCAAGCCAGCCCGGGAACTACCGCCTGGTCGTCGCCGTTTATGACGCAAACCAGCCCGATTTTCCCCGGCTGCTCACCGCCGATGGCAGCGACCTGGTGGATTTGGGTATGGTGACCATCGAACCATGACCCGATGGACGCGACCCTCCTCTGGCATTGGCGCTTTATGCGCTCTCTGGTACACTCACTAGCTATGATGCACTTGACAATTCATGCGCCGCGCCCGCTGTGGCGCGTCGGGCGGATTGGCCTGATCCTGGCGCTTCTCGGCCTCCTGGTCAGTTGCGGGCGGCTTGACCCGGGCGTTGGCCCACTCCTATATGATGTCCTGGTGTCGCCCGACTCGATCACCCCCAACGCCGACGGCAACCAGGATGTGACGGAGATTCAGTACAGCCTGCGCCGCACAGCCCAGGTCAGCATCTATTTCGAGAACGAGGACGGCGAACGCTTTTACTTTCGTGAAACGCGCCGCCGCTCGCCTGGCGATTACAGCGTCTTCTGGGGCGGGGCGGTCGAGGAAGCTCGCACGGTAGAGACCGACTACGGGCCGCAGGAGATCGTGAGTTGGGTACTGCCCGATGGCGTCTATACCTGGACGATTGAAGCCGTGGAGGACAACGGCCACCGCGAAACCTTCACCGGAACCATCACCTTGCAGGATGCCGACACGCAAGTGCCTGAACTGCACAACTTCGCCGTCGTTCCCCAGACCTTCCGGCCCAATCAGGACGGCTTGGCCGACGACTCGGTGAGCATCTCCTACTATTTGACCAAAGACGTGGACAACGTCAGCGTCTACCTCATAGACCCGGAAGAACCCGCAGTGCGGCTGCCCATCGCCGAATACCCCGGCGTGGCCGAGCCGACCGAGCGCGGCTATCACCGCTACCGCTATGAAGGCGGTGTGGACCTCAACGCCGAGCCGCCGCCCGATGGGACCTATACCGTGATCGGCGAGGCACGCGACGCCGCGGGCAATGCCGTGCGTGTGGCGCGTGAACTCAGCATCGAAGAAGGGGGCAAACCGCGCGCCGATATTGCCCGAGGTGAGATCGACTGGCAGGGCGAAATGAGCCGCGTGGTCAGCGTGCCGCTGGGCGAAAAGCTCTGTTTCAGCGCCGTCGTCACCAACGAGGGGACCGTCCCCATCCGCACGACCGGCCCCTGGCCTGGCCAGGAGTACCGCTTCAGCCAGAACTATAACACCCTGGCTGCCGACGGCAACGAATCCTGGTTCCAGCAGGCAGGCGTCTGGCGGTTTGGCATCAACTTTGACACCACCGGGCTGGACTTTCCCTTCCGCTGGGCGATTGGCCGCCAGGAAGACCTGGAACGCCGCGTGATCGACGGGCGCGAACAATGGTATCTACTGCCCGGCCATTCTGGAGAAGTGAGCGGCTGCATCATCATGGACGAAGCGCCGCCCGTGGGTACAAACACTTGGTGGGGTGGGCTGATCCATGAATTTGTCGGCGTGGCGAATAATGACGTAGACCGCATCACCGTTGAAGTCGGCGTGCCCTAGCCTATTCCGTGCGGATCGCCTCATGCAGATTGCCGTCATCGTCGTCAGCTATAACACCCGCGACCTATTGCGCTGCTGTCTCCGCAGCGTGCTGGCGACGCCGCTGCCGCCCGGCACACAACTTCAGGTAACGGTGGTGGACAACGCCAGCCAGGACGGCAGCGCCGAGATGGTGGCAGCCGAGTACCCTGCTGTCGATTTGGTGGCGTCACCTGACAATCTGGGCTTCGCCCGCGGCAACAACCTGGCGTTGCACCGGCTGGGCTTTCCGACCATGCCGCCCGCGCCCGCTCGACACTTGACTTGCACACCCCCACCACAGCCGCCTGATTGCGTCCTCCTGCTCAACCCGGACGCCGAGGTGCAGGGGGATGCCCTCCTGCAGATGGCGCGCTTTCTGGCCGATATGCCCCAGGCCGGGGCCTGCGGCGCACACCTGCGCTACGGCGATGGGCGTTTCCAACATGGCGCGTTCCGCTTCCCCACGCTGGCCCAGGTCGCGCTCGACTTCTTTCCGCTGGCGGGTCTGCCCGGCGTGCAGCGGATCCACAACAGCCGTCTCAACGGTCGCTACCCGGCCAGCCAGTGGGCAGGCACGCAGCCGTTCCCCGTGGATTTTGTGCTGGGCGCGGCGTTGATGGTGCGCGGCGCAGCCATCCACCAGGTGGGCGGGCTAGACGACGGCTATTTCATGTACTGTGAAGAGATGGACTGGTGTCTGCGGCTGCAAGAGTCTGGCTGGGGAGTCTATGCGCTGCCCGCGGCCCATGTCGTCCACCACGAAGGCCAGAGCAGCCGTCAAGTACGCTGGGATGCCTATGAGCAACTGTGGCGCAGCCGTCTGCGCTTTTACACCAAATACCACCGGCGCTACCCCAAGCACTATCTCCAGCTGGTGCGCGGCGTGATCCGGCTGGGTGCGGCCTGGCGCAGCCGCCAAGCGCGCCGCCGCTTTGCTACAGGCCAAGCTACTGGCGTCGAAACTGCCCGCGAACTCGCCGCCTACCGCGCCATCACCTGCCTATGAGTCCCGCTACGAAGCTCGTCGCTGTCATCCTGACAAAGAATGAGGCCGCACACATTGCTGACTGTATCGCCACGCTGCGCGATTGGGTGCCACTCGTCGTCGTGTGGGATTCGGGGTCGGATGACGCCACCTGTACGCTGGCACGCCAGGCCGGGGCTGCGGTCGTACAGCGTCCCTTTGACACCTACGCTGCCCAACGCCAGGCCGTATTGGATACGATCAACGCCGAGTGGATTCTGTTCGTGGATGCCGACGAGCGTGCCACGCCGGAGTTAGCGACAGAGATTTGCGCCCGGCTGGCAGAGGACGCGTCCGCGGTCGACGGCTATTGGAT
>CAZYQJ010000224.1:0-7874 GCA_964649925.1 uncultured Litorilinea sp. | reverse complement strand
TCCTGGAACTGCTCACCGCGTGCGCCGCGGTACTCGCCGCTGCCGCCGGTGATGGCTCGCACATAGGGGCCGCCCACCGACATGAATTCGTACCCTTCGGTGACGATGGCGCGGTGGCCGTACTCCGCGCCCAGTTGGAAATATTGGGTGGAGATGGCGGTCGGCGCGCCTTCACTGGTCATCATGTCGCCAATCACCCAACCGCGGCAGATCCAGGTACCGATTACCTTGTCGGGAAACTGCGGCGTGCCATCGGCGTTGACGCCCGGTTCGCCGTTATCCAGTGTGCCTTCGGGGTAGAGATAGCCCTGGGTGATGAAGGTGTTGCCGTAGGTGGGATAGCCCGCTTCGGCGTGAACCAGGTCGGGGTCAAAGACAAACCGGGTAAAGTCTTCGGCCATGTCAAAGGTCAGCACTTCAGCGGGTTCCGGAGCGGTCAGCACAGGTGCGCCCGCCTCAGCCGCGGCGACCGCACAGCCGACCAGCACAAAAGCGACCAGACTCACCACACTCCAGACGATCAGGTAACGATGCATAGTAAACCTCCCTAGTAAACCTTGGTAGATTGGAACGAGAGACTGCCAACAGACCGGCCAGGATGACCATCGATCATCCTGGGCAGCAGGATAGCCGCCCTGTGGGGCGAAGTCATCCAACCAAGGTTAACCAATGGGGTATGAATGGATGGTTATAGCGGGTGTATCAACGGGGTGGGAGAGGTTAGATCAGGCCCAATTCGCGGGCGCGCACGACTGCCTGCCCGCGATTCTTCACGCCCAGCTTGCCAAAGATGTTGTTGTTGTGTGATTTGACCGTGCCGACCACCACGCTGATCCGCTCGGCAATCTCGCCGTTGGTCAGCCCCTGGGCCATGAGGTGCAGCACTTCGAGTTCGCGTTCGCTGAGCGGTTCGACCAGGTCAGCCGTTGATGGCAGGGAGATCGAGGTTTGCACCCATTCGGGTGCGGCGGACAGGGTGATTTCGGCCAGGGAAACCGCATCCTCTATCGTCTGCGGCGGCTGCATGGCTGCCAACAGCGCGGGGGGGACGCTGGCCCGCGCCTGGTGCATGGTCTGCTGCACCTGGCTCTTTGTCTCTTGGTCGGCAGCCGGGTGATCCTGCACCAGCCCTAGCAATGCCCAGCCCGCATCTACATGCCCTGTCTGCATCAGGATGTGGCCGGTGGTGGCAAGGATGGCGAGCAGCAGCGGCGAAAACTGGATGTCGGCGGCAATCGCCAGGGCACGGCGCAGGTGATCCTGAGTCGCGGCATGGTCTCCCTGGGCTGCGGCTGTCCGGCCCAGGCCATGATAGGCCGCGGCCAGCCCTCCTTGATCGCCCGTGCGCCGGTAGAGGCTGGCGCTGCGCGTAAAATAGTCCTGCGCATCGGCCCACTGCTGCCGTCGCAGCGCAATATCGCCCAGGTGGTTGAGCGCCAACGCCATCCCCTCCGGGTCGGAAAAGGCATGGCGCAGGTCATAGCTGGCTTCAAAGTGGCGGGCCGCGGCGCGATAATCGCCCAGTGCCCGCGCAGCGCGGCCTAACTCGTTGAGACAATAGGCCATGAACCAGCGATCGCCGGTCTGCTCGCACGCGGTGTATGCGGCTTGGGCATGGCGCTGCGCCTTGGCATAGTCTCCCTGGGTGTAGGCGATGCTGGCCAGTTGGTAGTGCGCCATTTGCAGGTTGTGGATGTGGTTCTGTGCTTCGGCCCGGTGGCGTGCCTGGTCGGCCAGCGCTTCCGCCCTGGCGGAGTCCCCCTGAATGGCGGCCAGCACGCTGAAGCCCGCCAGCGGGTCGGTTCCCAGCCCCGGCAGGGGGTCCAAGTGAAGGGAGCGATAGATGTCGTGGCAGGTGCGAAACAGGTGATCGGCCTTGTCAAACTGCCCCAGGCGGACCGCCATCCACCCCATCTCCGGCAGCAGGCGCGCACATACCGGCTGGTGTGCTGTGTCAGCCGTATCCAGGCTGCGCAGCGCCTCTTCAAAGAGATGGGCGGCCTCACGATACTGGCCGTTGATATGGCAGAACATCGAGATCGGTTCGACGGCACCGTCGATGGCCTCGACTTGTCCGTGCTGGACAGCCCAATGCCAGGCCGCGCGGATATTGTCGATCTCTGCGCCGATCTCCTCGGCGGCTTCGCGCTGGCCGGGACCGAGGATAGCATCGGTGCGTCGCTGGAGAAACGCCAGGTAATAGGCGGCGTGGCGGTGACGCGCTTCGCTGGCGGCCTGCGGCGACTGGGCCAGCCGCTGTTCTGCGTACTGGCGCAGCAATTCATGGATATGGTAGCGGCCACTGGGTTGGCGCTGCAGCAGCGATTGATCCACCAGCGCGGCCAGCACGCCCACGGTCGCTCCGGCTACTGCTTCGGCGGCTCGATGCCCAAAGCCGCCCCGAAAGACGGCCATCCGCTCAAAGACGGCGCGCTCGTCGTCCGCAAGCAGCGACCAGGAGTGAGTCAGCACCGCCTGGATACTGCGATGACGGTCGGGGACGTTGCGTAATACAGAGGTGAGAAAGGCGAGGTTGCGTTCGATTTCGGCGGCAATCGTGGCACAGTCCAGGCTCCTGGCCCACGAAGCCGCCAGTTCCAATGCCAGCGGCATCCCTTCGACCAGTTGGCAGATGCGCAGCAGGCCCGCCTGCTCGTCGTGCGGGGACAAGTGAGGGCGCACCCGCCGCACACGTTCTACAAGCAGTTGCACTGCCTCATAGCCTTCCAGCGCTTCCCAGGCGGGCGCTTCCAGGTCTGTGGGCGGATAGGGCAGACCAGCCACCGGATAGAGCCATTCCTCTTGCAGGTGGAGGGCGGCGCGGGATGTCACCAGGATCTTGATCCCCGGCCCCTGGCTGAGCATTTCGCTCAACAGCGCGGCAGCGTCAAGCAGTTGTTCAAAGTTGTCCAGAATGATCAGGAGGGATTTGTCGCGCAGAAAGCGCAGCAGCTGGCGGTAGGGGTCTTCCTGTCCGCTGAGCGAAAGTGCTCCGGCGGTGGCGTGGATCAGAAAGTCGGCGGTCTGCCCCGGCTGCAAATCCACCCAGTAGACGCCATCGGCAAAGCGGTCCGCCAGCCGGTGGCCGGTCTCATAGGCGAGGCGCGTCTTTCCGATGCCGCCCGGCCCCAGGAGGGTCAGCAGACGACAGGAGGGGGCAGATAGCAGTGCAAGAATGTCTTCAAGTTCGGCAGATCGGCCGATGAAAGCAGTAGGGAGATTCGGCGCAATCGCCTGTACAAGGTTGCCCTGCCCAGCGGCAGGGAAGCCGGTTTGTGTCATGGCGATCCCTCTGATCTGGCGTGCCCATTATCGCCAGGGAGCGGATCACTGTCAATTGGAGGGATACGGAGCGTCAGGTGCGTCGATGCGCCCCGGGATGCAGGCGCGTGTCTATGATTTGCGGAAAGACTGCCGTATACCGCTGTGGCCGAGCAGAGACAGGTTATTGCAGCGCCAGTCTGTCCAGCCCCGCGCAAGATTCCCCGGCCACCATCAGCGCGGCGGGCGATCCGGCGTCGCTTTCGGTGGGCGCAGCATTGGCTTGTGTAGTGAGGATAAAGAGCAGGGCAAAGAGCAGGTAGGCGGCCAGCAAAAACGACAACATCTGGCGCAGGTCTCGGTCAAGCGCGGGGATCAACGAGGCGGGGGCTTCGTCGCCGTCTAGCTCCGGCTCGTCCATCACTCGTGGATAAAAGCGGCTTGGGTAAGGGTCACCTCGCATTGTTTTTGTCTCCTGGAACAAAACCGTTACGACAAGCGGCAGAGGGGATGCCGCCTGTTTAAAGAGGATTGACCAGATTATAACGACCAGGCCGGATCCGGGCAAATCGTGATTTTTTACCCCAAACCGGCCTGGCCGCCGATCAATCATCAATGTTCGTGCGGCGCGTCATGGGCGTGCAGCGGGGTGTGCTGGTGAAAGACCCCGGCGCGGTGCATCCGCTGGTGCAGTTGGTTATAGGCTGCCTCCAGCGTGGCGCGCAACTGCTTAAAGCGCTGGGCCTCTGGCCGCGGGGCCAGGGTGTCCACATAGGCGATTGCGCCCTCGATCTGTTCCAACACGGTGATGGCGTCAGGCTGCGAGAAGAAGGGTTTGCCCTCGACGCGCAGCATCACCGCGCTGGTATGCGCCGCCACCTCGTCCGGTTGGCCGCGATAGCTGCCGCGCACGCGCAGCGCCACCCAGGTCGAGTCGGTCACCGTCACGTCGGCGCTGCCCTCGGCGCGCAGCTGGCCGCCGATGTTTGTCTGATCCACGGTCAGCCCGCCGACGACCACCTCAACCTGATCGATGGGCAGCCCCACCGATTCGACGCGCCAGGTGACATGCACCGTCCCGCCGGTGGACGGCAGGTCGATCCTTCCGCCGGGGGACACGCCATCCACCCGCAGTTCCGCCAGCGGCCCCACCGTGACAAAGGTGTTGCCTGCGCGCACCGCGGCCATCCAGTTTTCGTAGCTCAATTCACGATCACCTAGATGTGCGTAGGTGCGGATGCCGCCCAGCAGCGACGAAGCCGCCATCTTGTCCGACCCGCCCACCACCGGGACATGGTAGCCCAGGTTGAGATAGCGATACCAGTCGGCCAGCCCGTAGGGGTTGATCTGAATATTGGCCGGGTTAAGCGGGTTAAAGGTCATCATCTCGATGGCATTGACCACCCCCAGCACGATGTCGGCGGCGCGCTCCAGTTGGGGGTTGGGCGCGTGGGGCATCACGACCAGCCCGCCCTGATCGACGCAGCGCTGCGCCCATTCGGCCATCGTGACCTCCAGCGGGTCTCCCAGGGCCGATTCGGAGGGGCCGCCCGTACAGAGGGGATGGATCATCGCGCCGGAGTAGCCGAGCAGCGAGATATGGCCCAGCACCTGCATCCGGTTTTCCGTACCGACGCGCACCAGGAATTCGCCGCTGCCGCCAAAGTCTTTGGCCCCAAAGGTGGTTTTGCCGTCGAAGTCGCCCACGTTGCTGAACATCTCGCCCCACTGGCTGGCGAGCAGGTTGACGACGTTGACGCCTTCGGCCTGCCCCTCCAACAGCGCGGTCTGCGGGCTGAGGAAATGGACGTGCGTATCGGCGGTAACCCAGCCTGCCTCGCGCCAGTGCAGCACGCGGTCCAGTTCAAAGGTGAGTTGATCGGTCTGCGGCGTGACGGTGACGCGGGTACGCAGCGGGGAGACCTCATAGCCGCGCGTGATCTCGACAAAGACCTCGCCCAGCGGCAGGTCTACCACACAGTCGCCGTCCACATAGCTGTACTGCTGGTGGACATTGACGAATTCGGCGTAGTTGTCCTCGAACCAGTAGCCGTTGACCTTGCGGTGATGGCCGCGCGGGGGCAGATATTCGCCCGCCGCACCGTGCAGATGCAGCCGCGCCGCCACCGGCTGGCCTGTCTCCTTTTCCACGATGCGGATCGTCACCGGGCGCAGCGCGGGCGCGACCTCCACCACGTCAGGGCCGGACAGGTCCGCTAGGTCGTAGACAATGGGGTCGCCCGCGCCGGTGTCAACATAGAGTCTGGCGCGGGGATGGGCGCTGTATTCCACGATCACATGCGTGGTGGAGGGGGTAGGCCGCACAACGGGTGTCTCGTTATTCCACTGGGCCAGGTCATAGTCCAGCGCAGCGCGCGCCGAGATGACCGTGCCCAGGTCCATGTCTACGCCGTCGAGTTCGCCCAGGGCGTTGAGTTGTGCGCCGGGGGGCAATGTCAAGCGCAGTTTGCGCCGTACCCCAGGGCGCAGCGGGTGGTCGGTCAACCGGGTGGCGCTGATCGCATAGACTGCGGCGCGCTCCTCCTGCGGCGTCAACACGATCTGGCGGATCGGTTTGTCCGGGTGCGGGTTGGGCAGGGCATAGACCCAGACATTGTCCGCCCCGGCTTCGCGCCCGGAATGGACGCGCGTTTCGCTGACTCCATACTGGGCTTCCGGCCTTTTGCCCAGCCTGTAATCCTCGGTGGCGCTGCGAAAAGCGTGGGGTTTGAGGTGCGGCTGGGCGGCAAAGGGGCTGGCCCCCCAAAAGATGCGGCTCTGCTGGATGGCAAAACGGCGCAGGATGGGGGTGGTCGCCTCTTCGCCGTCGGCATAGACCAGCGTGTAATTGGCGACGGTCTGCCCCAATTCGTTGCCGTCCTTTGCAAAGTCGGCAAAGCCGGTCTGATAGTTGGTCACACGGTCCTCGACAGCATGCAGGAAGACCAGGTACGTGGCCTGGATGCCGTCCAGGGGCAGGGTAACAGGGGTGCGGTCAAGCAGGATCACGTTGTTGCCATCGGCAGGGCCAAGAGCAAACGGGATTCCCAGATAGCTCTGCGCGCCGTTGGCGGTGAGGATGTCCGCAGGCGGGTGCAGGGCTTCGTCGAGACTGGCGCGCGTGGCGTTGAATACGGAGTCCAATGCCAGCGGTGTGAAATGAGGAGAGGCCGGGTTTTTCATGGCTATGGCCTTTGATTGGGTCTGGTTGATGGGTCTAGGCAATCGGGCGCGGTCATATCGCATGCATACTGGATGCTTGCCGCGCAGGTCGGCGAGGGAAGATGCTGTGGCATTATGGTAGCACAGGCCGGGGCCGCGGACAATCGTCTGGGCACTGTCTCCCGATGGGGATGATGGACAATCGAGCAGCAGCCTGGCCTATTCGGATCGATAGGTGAAGTACTGGTAATCCGATACCGCAAGGGTCTCAAGATCTACCATTTCGTGGATCTCGATATGCACGCGCAACGCATGCGTTCCAGGCGCCATGTGCAGTTCCGAATAGGGGATAAACAACTGCAAGTCCTCGTAAAAGGTTTCGGCGTAGCCGGGCGTCATGTCAACCCAGGTTGAGACTTGCCCATCGACTGTGTGATAGGCGTCGTTGTAGTCGAACAAGGGATCGCCATCGGCGAAGGCAAAGTAGGCTGATACCTGGCAAGGGACATCTTGCAGGCCATTGATCGTAAACTGCACATGAAGCCGCATCCCCTGCATCCCGTCCACCGTGACATTGTGATCGATCGCTACATCGTGGATGGTCGCTTCCGGCGCAAGTTGGCGTAAAGCTTGAGCCAGGTTATCGTCCAGCAGCCGCTGGGTGTCGGTGGACGGGGCGGCGGGCGTCGGTGCTGCGTCCTGCTCGACGAAGAAGTCGACCGCGGCGGACTGGGCGAGGATCGCGCCGTTGGTCGGGTCGTGCAGCGCGACGACAACCTTGAGGTCATGGCGGCCCGGGGACAGGTGCAGCTCGTCATAGGGCATAAACAACGACAGATCATCATACCGGGTCGAGGCATAGGGCAAATCCACGGCACGGCTGACAATCACCGACCCGTCTGCCGCCACATACAGCCCATTCGCATCCCACAGCGGCAGGCCATAGTCATAGCCAAAATAGGCCGTCACCGTCGCGGTCTGTCCTTGCAGGCCATTGACGGTAAAGGCCGTATGCACCACCATGCCGCGCTGTCCCGCTTGCTCGACGTTGTGATCTGCCCACACGTTCTGGATAACGCCGCTTGGTGCAGCCGGTGCGGTCGGCGCCGTCGGTCGATTGGGGGTGGCGGGCGTCAGAGGTAGCCCTGCGCCCTCCATCGAAATGCACTCAGCCAGCGCGGGCGGAGAGATTTCGGCCCCGATGTCATAGTATTCCAGGTTGGCGATGATGCGTTTGGCCGGGAGTTGTTCGAGCGTGGTAGTTGATCCTGCCTCCAGATCGAGCAGGGCCTTGACCAGATAGTTCCCCGGCGTTGCAATCCAGAACTCAGCGCGGTTGACGATCAGCCCTCCGTCAGTTTCCAGACCCGTCAGGCTGGACGGATCCGCTAAATAATGGCGCGTCTTGGTGTTATGAAGTACCTCCTCGCCCAAGAGCGTCCCCTCTGCCA
>CAZYQJ010000223.1:0-7894 GCA_964649925.1 uncultured Litorilinea sp. | reverse complement strand
TATCTGTCCCGCCAGGAGCCAGCCCCTGCCGCAGAACCTGCCCCGCGGCCAGCCGAACCACCGGCGGCCCCACCGGTGCAGACCGCGCCTGCTTCGTATCTTTCGACCGCCGATGGGCGGCGCGAGGAACGGGTGCGGCTGTCGCGGCGGCGGCGCACCATTGCCGAGCGGTTGGTCGAAGCGCAGCACACCGCGGCGATCCTGACCACCTTTAACGAGGTGGATATGAGCGCGGTCATGGAGATGCGCTCGCGCAAACGGGACGAGTTCAAACAGACGCATGGCGTCAGCCTGGGGTTTATGTCCTTTTTTGTGAAGGCCAGCATTGGCGCGCTGCGCGCCTTTCCGATGGTCAACGCCTCGTTGGACGGCAACGAGGTCGTGCTCAAGCACTACTACGACATTGGCATTGCGGTTGGGGCCGATGAGGGGTTGGTCGTGCCGGTGCTGCGCGATGCAGACCGCATGTCGTTTGCCGAGATCGAGCAGGGGATTACCGAGTTGGCGACCAAGGCGCGCGAGGGCACGCTCTCACTCGACGAACTGCGCGGGGGGACGTTTACGATCAGCAACGGCGGCGTCTTTGGGTCGCTGCTCAGCACGCCGATCTTGAATCCGCCGCAGGTCGGTATCCTGGGGCTGCACAAGATCGAGCAGCGGCCTGTGGTGGTGGATGGTGAGATCGTCGTGCGCCCCATGATGTATGTGGCGTTGAGTTATGACCACCGGCTGATCGATGGCAGCGATGCCGTGCGTTTCCTGGTCAAGATCAAGCAGTTGATCGAAGACCCTGAAGAACTGCTGCTGGCGGGATGACGGCCAATTTGTGAATTCTGGCGCAGACCCGGCGATAAATTGCCCGCACTCCAGGGCTGTGTTACACTGTCGCGGTTGAGTTTGCTTATCTACTCCGCACGCATCGGGAAGCGCTGGAGGTATCAATGATGTGGTTGCACCCTCGTTCGCTTGGGCTTGGCCTGGCCGTTCTCGCCCTGGCGACCGTTCTATCCGGATGTGCACCGGATGCCAACGCCGAAATCATTTCGCCGCAATTAGGGGAGCAGTTGTACGCAAAGGAAGTCAGCGAGGTGGTCGTAGCCGAACCAACCGCGGTTCCGCTTGCCCTGGCTGACCTGGCCCCCGAAGAGGTGACGGCAGGGCTGCCGGAGGATTTTGCGGCAGCGCTGGCCGCAGCCGACGCAGCCAACGGTCAGAACGTTGCGTTGACCAACGGCTGTGTGGGCTGCCACTCCACCGACCCGGCAGTAACGATGACCGGCCCTACCTGGCATAATGTCGGGGATGCCGCGGTCAACCGGGTTCCGGGGGAATCGCCTGCGCTTTATCTGTACCAGAGCATTACAGACCCCAATGCTTACATCGTGCCTGGCTATCCGTCAGGCATCATGCCTCAGATCTATGCAGATACCATTCCGCAGGAGGATTTGGCCGATCTGGTGGCCTATCTGCTCGCCCAACAGGGGCAGTAAGTGCGTCTGAATGGCGGATGGTGGCGCGGATAAACAAGAGTGGGCGGCCTGGCCGCCCGCTTTTTGTTGTTCGGGTCATGTGATGTGTGTGACGAATCCTAGATTGGTATTTTACCACTTGCCAGCCGCTAGGGTAACAGTGCTATAATCACGGACGATGGCAAGAGAACAAATCTCGCCGGCAATTGCCGAGCGGCGCTGCCCCAACTGTGGCACGCGTGTAGCGCGTGATGCCGAAAGCTGCTTTATGTGTGGCCATGACCTGCGCATCCAGCCGCGGCGCAGGCAACGGGTCTCCTGGATCGATGCGCTGCTGGTGCTGGCTGTCCTGGCCGTACTGGTTGTCTGGTGGCGCATCGCCAGCCGGCCACAACAAGAGCAGGCCGACGACACACAAGTCGCTGCAATCCTACCGACAAATATCCCTCTGATCACAGCCACGGTGACGGTCTCCGCGGCTGTTCAGGTAGACGCGGTTGTCACCCCCACGCCGCTGCCTACGGCTTCCGCCGGGGGGGTGATCCGGCATCGCGTCCGGCAGGGCGAGACGCTGCTGGCAATCGCCAGCCTCTACGGCGTCACGGTCGAAGAGATCCAGGCCGCCAATGACATGGCGGATGTCCTGATCCGGGCTGACGACGAACTGATCATCCCTGTGGGGGAGGAGGCAAGCCAGGCCGTCACCAGTGATACGGTCGCTTCTCGGTTTGAGTATACGGTGCAGCCAGGCGATACGATTGTCTCGATTGCAGCCAGTTTCGGCAGTACCGGAGAGGAGATCCTGCGCGCCAATGGGTTGGCGAACAGTGATTTCATCCTCCCTGGCGATGTGCTGTTGATCCCCGTTCCCCAAGTGCCAGCAGAGGTGTTGGAGTCGACCGCTGGTGTACAGCCGCCTGCGGCTGTGCCGGGGGGATCGCCGCCTGAGGCTGGCCCAGTCTATATCGCGCCGCGCTTGATCGGCCCGCCGGACGAGGCCGAGATGCCCGCGAGCGAAGCGGTGTCGCTGCGGTGGATCAGCGTGGATGTGCTGAACCCGAATGAATGGTATGTGCTGTTGATCTACCCGGTCAGCGGTGCGGCGCGCACCCTGCCCACGATTTGGACTAAGTCGACTAGCTACCGGCTGGATACGGCGCTTGCGCCCGCGGAAGGGGAAACCGCCATCTACGCCTGGCAGGTCTCGGTCGTGCGCGTCATGCCGGGCGTCAGCAATCAGTATGCGCTGCAGGCCGCCAGCCCGCCCAGCGAATTGCGCAGTTTTACATGGCAGTAGGGGCCGGGGCGACCTGGACCCGTAGCACTCGCTTGACATCCCCAACCAGCGCGCAGTATACTGCCAGTACCACTGTTACTTCTGCTTTCAAACCATTTAGCTGCTAATCAAATAGGTCTCCCATCTTCACCTGAAAAGGGGCCATGGTGGAGTACCCCGCTGCCTTTGATGTTGTGCAGACCGGAGCTACGGTCTGGAGCCTCAAAGCCCACAACCGGCGGATCCTATTGCTCAATCTACTGCGTCACCAGCCGGTATCGCGCGTGCGCCTGGCGCGGCTGTGCGGACTTTCGACAACCACAGTGACCAACATTGTGGGCGAATTGATCGCGCAGGGTGTCGTCATCCAGCAAGGGACTGACAGGCTGGCCGCGCGCACGGGGGCAGGCCGCCCGCCGGTGGCGCTGCATCTGGTAGATGACAGCCGTATGGTGGTGGGTATTCATATTGACGTGCGCCAGGCGCGGCTAGCACTGTGCAACATCCGTGCAGTCCCGTTGGCGGCTTCCGTGGTCTCTTTGGCCCCACAGGAGGCAGCCGTCGAAAATCTGACACGAATCGCCGCCGCGGCGCGCGAACTGATCGGCGCAGTACCCAACGATGGGCTGCTGGGCGTGGGCGTGGGCGCGTCAGGGCTGACCAACGTCGCTACCGGCGTCAATGTGATGGCGCCTAGCCTGGGTTGGCGGAATGTGGCTGTACGCGATATCCTGAGCAGAGAACTCGGTGTCGCCGTGACGGTGGACAACAATGTGCGCTGCATGGCCCTGGCCGAAGGGATCTATGGCGCGGGGCGTACCGCGCGTGTGATGGCCTATGTGCACGCCGGGGTGAGCGTGGGCGCAGGGCTGATGGTGAATGGCGAGTTGTATCGAGGGGCGAATTCGGGCGCGGGGGAGATCGGCCATTGGACGATCCTGCCGCGCGGGGGGAAACGCTGCTGGTGTGGCAACAACGGCTGTCTGGAGACTTTGATCGCCGAACCAGCGCTGATCGATCGTGCTCGCCAGGTGGATCCCTATGTGGCGGACCAGGGCGGCGCAGGGTTACAGGCCGTCTTTGCGGCGGCACGGCGCGGCCATGCGGGGTTGCGGACCATGCTGGGCGAGCAGGCGAACTATTTGGGCATTGCGCTTGCCAACCTGGTCAACATCATGAACCCGCATGTAATCGTGTTGGGCGGGCTGCTGCAACAAGGATTTGACCTGTTGCACGGCGAGGTGGAAGCGACCATGCGCCGCCACGCATTTGGCGGGCTGGGCAATCGGGTGGTGCTGCAGCCTGCCACCTTTGGCGACCAGGCCGGTGAGATCGGTGCGGCCGCGCTGGCGCTGGACCAGTTCTTTTTCCGCCAGCCCGCCACAGTGCCCACGCAATCATCCAGTGGCGCAACAGACGGCAGCACCGAATAGGCAGCAGCGTAGATAAGAGGGAGTTGGCGTATGGAGGACTCGTTTGCGACTCGTCTGGGGTATCCTGCGGATGCCCGGCTGGTCATTTTTCACGCCGACGATGTGGGTGTATCGCACGGCAGCAACCGCGCCCTGGTTGAACTGGCAGCCGCGGGCATGGTCAAGAGCGGTTCGATCATGGCTCCCTGCCCGTGGGCGACGGAGACATTGGCGCTGTGCCGGGAGCATCCCGAACTGGATGTGGGCGTGCATCTGACGTTGACCTGCGAGTGGCAGGGCTACCGTTGGGGGCCACTGACCACGCGTGACGCCGCCAGCGGGCTGATCCGCAAGGACGGGTCGTTCTGGCCCACGACCGCCGAAGTGCATGCCCAGGCCAATGTCGCTTATGCGGCTGTGGAACTGCGCGCCCAGGTGGAGCGGGTGGTGTCGGCAGGGATTACGATCACCCACATCGACAGCCATATGGGGGTTAACTGGTCGCCTGCGCTCTTTGAGTTGTACGCCGCTTTGGGACGCGATTACCGTGTGCCGATCTTCTATCCCAAAGGGCGGCGAGCGGTGGTGGAGAATATCCGCGCCGATGATCAGGAGCGGCACGCACAGGCGATGCGGCTGCTGGATCAGTATGGCCTGCCCGCGGTGGATGATGTCCGAATCAGCCCGTGCTATACACATCAACCGCCGCCGCGCCCTACGGCGGAGGTCTATGAAGAGGTGCTGCGCGGGTTGGGGCCGGGGATTACCCATTTTGCGCTGCACCCCAGCGCGCCCGGCGATACCGAGGGCATTGACCCCGTTACTGGGCACTGGCGGGTCTTTGAGTACGGATACTTCCAGTCGACGCGGCTGGCGCGCTTTTTGGAGGCAGAGGGCATTATCCCCATTGGCTATCGCGAGATACGCGATACCATGCGCCAGGAACTTGCCTGAACTGTGTGACCCCCGAGCGAATGATACCATCCAGAGACACTTTAGCTAGAGGAGTTGGGCATGGCCGGGATTCCGCTTACCCACGTTTGGGTGGAAGCGCCCTTTTATTCAAACGCACTGAACGCGCTGCCGCCGGAGGTGACGGTGCTGTACCCCGCGCCGGGCGGCGACCCTATCGCCAATGCTGAACCGGCGCAGGGGATTCTGGCTTCTTCGCTGGTGCGCTATAACGCAGCCTTGTTTCGCCGTCTGCCCAATTTACGCATTGTGACACGGACGGGGATCGGCATCGACAACGTAGACCTGGACGACGCTACCGAAGCCGGGGTGGTGGTCTGTAATACACCCGATGGGCCGACTGAATCTACCGCCGAGCATACGGTGGCGATCTTGATGAACCTGGCGAAGCGCATCAAGCAGGGCAATGACAACCTGGCCGCGGGCAAGTGGGGGCCGCGCGCCGATCCCTTGATCGGGGTGGAGGTGCGCGGGCGGACGCTGGGGCTGGTCGGCCTGGGGCGCATCGGGCGGCGCGTGGCGCACATCTGCGGCGTAGGGCTGGGCATGCGTGTGATCGGCTATGACCCCTATGTGCGCGCCGCAGATGTCGAACCGCTGGGCATTACGCTGCTCGACCTGGAAGATGTGATCGCCCAGGCGGATTTCCTTAGCCTCCACCTGCCAGCCACGCCGGAGACCTATCACCTGATGAACCGTGAACGGATTGGCCGGATGAAGCCGGGCGCGTTTCTGCTCAACCTGGCGCGCGGCCCGCTGGTGGATGCCGAGGCATTGGTGGAAGCGGTGGATGCGGGCAGGTTGGGCGGCGCAGGGCTGGATGTCTTTGACCCCGAACCGCCTGCGCTGGACTCAGTGCTGCGCAACCACCCATTGATCGTCGCCACGCCGCACGGGGCCGGTCTCACGGTGGAGGGACGTACACGCATTGAGGAGATGGCCGTCGAACGGCTGCTAGCCTTTTTCCGCGGCGAGACGCCAGGGGACGTGTGCAACCCGGCTGTGTTGAGCCGGTTGAGGCCGGTGGCGTAGCGCAATCCGCGCCTTAAGCTTTGCAGATGTCGTTGGAAAATCGCACTGGTTCAGGTGACAGGGGTTTACGCGTCCCTGTCACCTGTTTCGTTTGGCAATATGCGTTGCGATGGAGGGCAACAACCTCATCATCTGATAGTAACTTTCCATAATGATCACCGTCATGATTGGCAAGCGTGCTGGATTTGTTCCAGCTTGATGGAAGCATGAATTGCCGGTGCGGCTCTTGCGCCGGTGCGTAAAGGAGAATGCATAGCCTGTCATGACGATCCGGTTCCAACCCCACGCGGCGGCAAAACGCCGCACATCTCCCGCTCGTCTTTTACTGGTCTATGACGCCGCGGCGGCCACGCTGCGGTATGAGATTCATTTCCCCGCGCCTGTGGACGACGATGCGCCCCTGGCGGCTCCGGCCCGGCTTGTCTATGAGGACGGCAGCGAGATCGATCTGGGGATGCTCTGCGCGCCCGGTGTTGATACCTGGTCGGCGGAGCATGTTCTGGTCGCCGCCGAACGCCGCGCGCCTGCGGGCGTCGAGATAGGCGCGACGCTCATTTGGGGAAGCAATGAGATAGCAGGTATGGCTGCCCAGGTACGGCCTGCCGTCAACCCGGCAGGCGCGGCTGTGGCGTTGCTCACATGTACGCCTGCGGCGGACAATCCACTGGCGGTCGTGGTGACCCTTCAGGTTCGCGACCTGGCGGATGGCCTGCGCCTGCGCATAGACGGGGGCGCAGGCAATGTGGCCTGGTGGCATCCAACCCCTGCTGAAGCGGGGGAGGGGACAGCCAGCCAGGGGGAGTGGACATTTGGCTATGCCAAACCGGGCACGTATACGCTGGCGGTGGATGTGGTCGATAAACTGAGCTTTTGGGTGGAACGCGCCGCGCAGCAGCCGCTGGAAATTGTCCCACCCATCGCCGATCCTGACAGCGCGTCCGGTGATCGTGCCTGGTCGGGCAACTCAAGCACCGCGATGGAAGCGCCGGTCGAGGTCGCGACGCAGAAAGCGTCCGTGCCCTGGCTGCCTTTCCGCTATGCGCGCCCGCTGTGGGCGTGGACGCGCACCTATACGCAGCCGGGCAGCGCGGTCGTTTCGCGATCTCTGCGGCTGGGGACCTATCTCGCCATCCGCCAGGAGGTGAACGCAGGGGGTCAGCTTTGGTATCAGACCGGTTCCTATGACTGGATTCCCGCGGGCAGCGTGGCCCTGCTCAACCCGTCCGAACTGCGCGGGGTACAGCTTGCAGGCGCCGGGCCGGACCCCGAACCAGAACCAGAGCCTGAACCTGAGCCGGACCCCGATAAGGTGCGCAAGGGGATTGTAACGGCCAATGTGCTGAATGTCCGCAGCGGGCCGGGTGTCCATTACCCCGTGGTCGATCAACTGCGCGCCAATGCGGAGGTCACGATCCTGGAAGAGACGGAGGTGGGCGGCGCAACCTGGTATCGCATCGGCAAGCAGCGTTGGGTGCATGGCGGGTGGATCCGACTGGTGGAGGGGACACCCACGGCGCCGCTGCCGGGCGTGCGCCGCGGGATCGTGACCGCCGATGTGTTGAATGTGCGGGCGCGGCCTGGTGTCCGTCCCGATAACCCGCCCATCGACCGGCTGCGCCGCGGCGTAGAGGTGCGCATCTATGAAGATGCACTGGTGGATGGCGTTGCCTGGTACCGGATCGGCATCAACCGCTGGGTACACAGCGGCTGGATACAAGTGATTGCCGACGATA
>CAZYQJ010000222.1:0-7910 GCA_964649925.1 uncultured Litorilinea sp. | reverse complement strand
GTGCCCGACGAGATGATGACGCCCGCGGCCAGTTGCTTGTCATACCCGTAGCGCAGCATCACGGGCAGCGACAGCATCCCCATCACGATCACTGTCGCCGCCACCACGCCGGTGGTCGCGGCCAGCAGCGTCCCGACAAAGACAACGGCCAGGGCCATGCCCCCGCGCAGCGGGCCAAGCAGGATGCCGATGGTCTCCAGCAGGTCTTCAGCCAGCCCTGACTTTTCCAGTACAGCCCCCATAAAGACAAAATAGGGGATCGCCAGCAGGGTAAAATCGGACATCGTGCCAAACCAGCGGTTAGGCAGCAGCAGCAACAGCCGCATGTCAAAGGCATCAACCGCCAGACCGATAAGGCCGAAGATAATCGCCGTTCCCGCAAAGGAGAATGCCACCGGATAGCCGCTGAGCAGCAGCAGGAAAAACCCGGCAAACATCAGGATGGCAAGCCATTCATAGTTCATGGATGGACTCCAGGGCAGTTATGGGTGGTGGGCTGTGCTTTGTTGTGGGTAAAGGTCAGCCAATCGCTTCCTGGCTTTCGGATTCAGCAGCCAGTTCTCCGACGACTTCAGAATGGCCGCGGATGACAGCTAGATATTTGATGCATTGTGCCAGCGACTGGAGCAGCAGCGTGACAAACGCCACGATGATCATGCTCTTGAGCGGCGCACGCGGCAGGCCGTCCGGATCGGGCGACAGTTCCCAGTTGCCCCAAGTCCCGTTGGGCATCCGGCCCCAGGAGGCCAGCACCGGGTCGATGGTGACATAAATGCCAAGCAGGCAAAAGGGGATGGCGAGGAAGATCGTGCCCAGGAGATCAACCCAGGCACGCGTGCGCGGCGACCAGCGGGCATAGAGAAAGTCCACGCGCACGTTGACGTTGTGCTTCATCACATAGGCAAAACCCAGGAAGAAGACCAACGAGTAGAGATACCACTGGAGTTCGATGAAGAAATTGGAGGAAAGTTGCGCGCCGATAAAGCGCCCGACATAGCGCGCGACCACGTTGTAGAAACCAACGGCGATGGTGATCAGGACCAGGAGCGTGGACAGCATGCCCATCGCTTCGGTGAAGCGGTCAAAGGCATGGGCAAGGCGCAGCAATGCTCGCATGGGGTCATCTCCTTGTGGCTTTCGGTGGCGACCATTGTAGCCGAGGTCGATTTCCCCTGCAACTGATTATTAGGCAAATTGGATCCTTGCGGCTCGCGGGCGAAGGATCTGCCAAACGCGTTAAGACTCGTCCTCGTCCGATCCCTCAACTTCGCGCTGCCAGGCGTCCCAGTCCACGCCCATGCCAAAGCCCGGCTCGCGTGCTTCAGGGTTGCGGAACTCCAGCACCAGGTCAAACTCTTGGCGGTCCAGTTCCTGAAGCGTATCGGCCACGCCTTGGGTCAGCCGGGCGCTCACCCGGTAGACCGCGCCGGGTATGGGGTTGCGCAGGTGAATTGTCGTTTCGGCGCGCTGTTCGCGGCGCGACATCATATAGACGCTGGCGTTTTCGCTGCCGTCGGGGTTGAGGACCACCAACTCCAGGTCTGGGGATCGACCTTGCACCGGCGTGATCCAGACGCGCGTCCAGATACGCTTGAGGTCGGGGTAGGGGTAGAGGATAATACGCTCGAAGCGCATTGATTCATCGGACTGAAACAGCGGGATTTCCATCGTCACACCGCGCTTTGATCGATTAAGGTTCCTGTGCGCGTCCAGCCTGACCAGACCCTGCGCAGATAAGGCGGGAAGGCGTGGGAGTCGAACCCACCGCAGCCGGCTCTGCGCCGCCTGCCACTGATTTTGAAGACCAGGGCGTCCACCGGGACACATCCCCTCCCAGTGACATTCTATGCGCTTTGCGCCTTGCAGACAAAAGGCAAAGGTGACCGGCCCTATAATCCGCTGTGATTTCGCTCCCCCTCGCCTAACCAGCGCGCCAGGGCGCGCCGTGCCCCCTCCGCGTCAAAATACTGGAAATGGTGTGCGTCCACCTGCGCCACCTCCAACCGGGGCCAGCGGGTGTCCAGGGCGCGGGCGCTCTCCTCGCTGACCACCAGGTCGTTGTCCTCGCGCAGCAGCGCATCCAGTTGGATGCCTGCGCCCTGCACCAGCCGCCGCGCCAACTCTTTGCCCTGCGGAAAGGCGCGTGTGCCGCTGCCGATCAGAAGATAGTAAGGCACATCGGCAGGCACACGCCAGGGCGCGTTGAGTTCTTCATAGAACGGCGATCCCGGTTCCAGGTCAGTCAGACCGGGGGACGCGGTGGTCAAGCGTTCCAGCAGCCAGTGGGCGACCAGAGCCGGCGGCACGCTGTTGGGCAGGTTGACCAGCAGATGGCAGAGCCAGGGGATCAGGGCGCGCCCGCGCGCCAGCGACAGCCCGGCATTGGGCGGCCCGGCCATCAAGAGCCGGTCGATGCAGCGGTCGCCGCCGAGCAGTTCGATGACGGCGCGCGCAAGTTGGCTGCCTACCCCATCAGCGAAGATGTCTATCGTAACGGCGTCATCCGGGCCGATCCCTACCCCTTGCAGCGCGGCAGCCAGTTGTTGCGCGTTGCGGCGCAGGCTCACGCCAAAGGGGTCATAATCAAAGGTCAGGCAGAGGTCATAGCCGCCAACTGCTTGCACCCAGGGCCAGAGGGATTCCACCATGGGCTGCGTGCTGCCTGTGAATCCATGGATCAAAAGCCCGATGTGCCGGGCGCGGCGGATCTCCTCTGCGCTGGCGGGCTGGTAGAGGGCGCGATGGCCTGTCACATCGGCGCGGCGCAGCCCGGCTGCGGCAGGCAGGCCGCGGCTAAAGAGTTTGTAGAAGAAGAGACGCACGGTGCGTTTGAGGTCGCGGCCCACCGGCGCATCCCCGCTTTCCACCGGGGGCGGCAGGAAGTGGATCTCACAGGCCAGCCGCCGCTGGCCGGGCAGCGCGGCATTGCGACCGTTGAGCGGCGCGGGCAGCCCGGCGAGATAGAAAAACTGGCCGTCATAGGCGATGGGCACAATGCCCGCCAGCCCTGGCTCGTCGTCCATAGGAAGTTCAACCTGGATCGGATGGGTGGGGTCGATGGCGGCGAGGTGTTCGGCGTCTGCGGCCAGCCCCACCACCACCGGGGCGCGGGCCGGGCTGCGCGTCGCCTCATCCCCCACGACAGGCCGGAAACAGTCGGCGGCATCCGGGTTGTCCAGCCCGGGGGGCAGCCGCAGCCCCGCTGCGTCCTCCAGGCCGCGTGTCGCCAGGTCGAGATTGCTGACCAGCCATTCACCCTCAAAGCCAGCGGGTTTTTCGATCACCCAGCCGTCGGCGGCCTCGACCTGGGTCACGCCTGCGATCAGCGGCTGGCTGGCCGACCGGCCCAAGACGGTTAATTCCAGGTGCAGCGCGGCCCAGTCGGCGGCATGTGGGTCATTGGGCAGTGCCAGGCCCTGCGCCCCTTGCCGCCGCACCCCGTTGAGAAGCCGTCCGAGCGTCGTTTCCTCGTCGGCGCGCGCCCCGGCGCGCACATCGCCCTGGGTCAACTTGGGCAGTTGCAGCACGTCGAACGACGTGGGCAGGCGTGCCGCCATGACCTTGAGCGTCTCCCGGCTCTGGGTGCGGCCCAGCCCGGTGACGCGCGGTTCGAGCGGCTCCAGCACCGCGCTGCCCTGGGGGGGGACCAGATGATAGCTGGTGCGCGCCGGAAAGATGCGGGTGATGCCATAGTCCGAGTCCAGGCTCAAGACCGCGATGTAGACGGGCGCATCGCCGCGGTTGTGGACGGTGACGAGCAACTTTTGCCCGTCTTCGACGATGGCGGTATGGCCGCTGTCGCGCAGCGGCGCGGGGTCGAGTGGGCGACCGGCGCGGCCCAGTTGTGTATAGGTGACTGCCTCGACCTCCAATTGAGCGGCCAGCGCGCCGCCGAGCGGATTGGTAAAGCGTTGGATATTGCGATAGACCGCGATGTGCTCCAGCATGGCGACGGCTTGCAGCGCGCCTTCGGGCGTGGCAGGGGGCTGCACGTCGACCAGGGATTCGCCGGTGGCATCGCGCAGCAGATAAAGGCCATCCTCTTCTTCCACGACAAAATCGGGCACGCACGACGGTGAAGATGGATCGTCGTGGGGCATGGACGCATCCACATCCGGCAGCAGGAACGGCGAGCGTTCCCCGGCAACCAATGCCTGCTGGATGGATGCGTCTGCGGTCTGCACCCGATAGGGCGGTGCATCCCAGCCCAGGGCCAGCACGCGAGCGCGTACCGTTGGCGGCAGTTCCGCCAGCCGGTCTAGCTTGGCCCAGGCATGGCTCGCCTGGACCTCCTCCACCAGCCCATAGGCCAGCGGGTCCCCGTCCAGGTCTGCAGCGGGCGCATAGAGTGCCAGCCGTGACCCGGGCGTCAACCCGAGCGCCGCGCCGCCATTGACCTGGACATACTCGTTGCCCTCTACGGCCAGGACGCGCAGGGGCGGCGTCACGGCTTGCGGGGCGTTGTGCCAAAGGGTGAGATGGCCTGGTCCTTCGAGCTGGGGCGACTGGTGGGGGTAGACGGCATGGACTTGGGAGAGCATTGCGTCATGGACCTGCGCCCAGGTGGTTTCCGGCCCTGCCGCGGCCACTGCCTGGTGGAAGCCGTAGGACGCGGCCCCCTGCCACGGCACGTCATCGGGCATAAAATCTGATCCAGGCAGGCGAAGCTCGTAGCACCATTCATGGGCGCGGCAGGCTGCCAGCAGCAGGTGGCGTCCCAGGGGCAGCCAGCCGCTTGGCGTGGGCCGGAGAGGGGACGCGGGCAGTGCATCCGCACCGGCCAGGACGCTCTCCGCCGGGCGCATCCGGTCATCTGGAGCGCAGCAGCGCACAGGAGGGCAGCGGTGCGGGTCGGCGTGGCGCGGGCGGCTGGCCGCATGGCAGCAGTCAATCAGGAGGATCACCTGTGCCCCGCGCGCCTCGACGCGGCGGATCAGCGCGGCCAGTTCCGGCGCGGACAGGTCAAAAACGCCAGGGGTGCGGCTGTCATACGGGACGAGAGTCGCCTGATAGCCGTTGGGCGCAGCAGGGAAAGGGCTGCGCGCTTGCGAACCGTGGCCGCTGAAATGAAAAAAGACGATGTCATCCGGCCCGGCCTGGGTGAGATGTTCCTGCCAACCGGCGATGAGGTTGGCGCGGGTGGCACGTTGCGATTCCGGTTCGCTCTGGTCGTGACGTGCGGTCAACAGGCGGATATGATCATCGGGCACGGCAAAGCGTCCGGTCAGCAGCGCATAGGAGGCTTCGACATCGGCCACACAGCCGCGCAGCGGGGGTGCTTGGTCAGGGTTGGCGTAGCGGTCAATACCGACAAGCAGAGCAAAGAGACGGTTCGCCATGAACTGCTCCTTTGTGCGTAAGTGATGCGTGCGTTCGCGCCGGATAGATTAGGGTGCAGGCGCACCTCACGTTGAAATCCGCGCTGAAATCCGCGCCGAAGTCGTGGCGCATCCTCCGCCATACCGTCTATCCGGTCGGTGAATCCGTCGCTAGACTGGTCGCACGGGCGCATTATACCATGCCCGTGGTTTGATCTCCGCGCCACAGGCTGAGGGGACGGCACTGTTTGCACAATCTTCTGCCATTGACTAGAATGCAGCCATCTATAGCGCAAAATTCACCAGTCATGCGCACAGGGAAATGTGCCTGTCACTGGTTTCACCGGCATACGGAAGGACTCTGTATGAATCTCTTGTGTCAAACCCGAAAAGATAGGGCGCGTTGGCTGCGTCTGGGGCTCATGGTCGTGCTGGCGATGGGGCTGTCTGCCTGTATAGCGGGCCAGGTCCCCATGGCCACGCCAGCGGCAGAGGACGCGTCTGCCGCCGGGACGCCTGGCGTCATCACCACGACCGCTGAGATTGCCGACGTGGACGCGCTGCCCCAAGACCAAACCACCGGCCCGGTGCGACTGGAAATCCCGGCCATCGATCTGGATGTCCCGGTGATTGCAATGGGCTGGCGGGTAGAGGTGGTGGACGGTGCGCGCACCACGATCTGGGATATGCCGGATGAGGAAGCGGGCTGGCACATGAACAGCGCCGGTGCAGGCGCGGCAGGCAACACCATTATCTCAGGCCGCCAGGTAGGTGGGGCTGCCGTCTTTGCGCCGCTTGCCCTGGGCGCAGTGACTGAAGGGCAGGAGATCTTTCTTACCGATGGCGACGGTATCCGTTTTTTGTACCGTGTCAGCGAAGTCACCGATCCGCTGCCCATCACGGGCGCTACGCCAGAGGAAGAGGCTCAGGCTGCTGCCTATCTGGAGCCAACCGATACTGCCCGCCTGACGCTGGTGACCGGCTGGCCTGAATTTACCACGACTCACCGGATCTTCGTCATCGCCGAGTTTGTGGGGGTGGAGCGCGAATGACCGGACACTGGATCGACGGTGATCCGTTCGACGGCGGCGAGACCCTGCTGGCCTAGCCTATGGATGGTCACACTACGCTGCCCGCCGCGCTGCGCTGCTCCGTCGTCGTCCCTGTCTATAACGGGATCGGGCTGATCGACCGCTGTCTGGATGCGCTGGCGCGCCAGGCCGGTGTGCAGCCGGGCACGTTCGAGATCATTGTGGTGGACGATGGCTCTACGGACGCCACCGCGGCCCATGTCCGCACCTGGATCGAGCGCCACCCGGAGGTAAACTGCCGGTTGATCCAGCAGCCCAACCGCGGCCCTGCGGTCGCTCGCAATTACGGGGCGCAGGTCGCACACGGGGAGGTGATCCTGTTCACCGATGCGGACTGTGCGCCCGTTCCCCACTGGATGCGATCCCTGCTCGCTGCCTTTGCCGAACCCATTGTCGCCGGGGCTAAGGGGACATACCTAAGCGATCAGCCGGGGCTTGTCCCGCGTTTTGTGCAGGCAGAGTATGAAGACCGTTACCGGCGTATGGCAGGCCGTGCTACCATTGATTTTATCGACACCTACTCCGCGGCCTATCGCCGCACGGTTTTTTTGGAGAATGGCGGCTTCGATGCCCGCTTTCGCGTCCCTTCCTGTGAAGACCAGGAGTTCAGTTTTCGCCTGGTCGAAAAGGGCTACCGGCTGATCTTTGTGCCAGAAGCGCAGGTTGTCCATCTGCATGATGCAAACCTGGTTGAGTACTACCGGCGCAAGTTCAACATTGGTTTTTGGAAGGTGCTGGTCACGCGGCTGCACCCGCGGCGCTTGGTGGAGGACAGCCACACGCCCCAGACCCTCAAACTGCAGATGGGGCTGGCGGCGCTGGCAGGCGTTTTGGCTCCCATGGCGATTGCGGCGCGCTGGGTACGCCGCCTGGCCGCAGCACGCCGGTTGCTGGCCGCAGTGGTGGGGATCTTTCTGGCGACAACAGCGCCGTTTGAACGCCGCCTGGCTGAACGTTCTATAGGGCTTGCCCTGGCGGGGCCGCTGTTGATGGCCGTGCGTGCCTTTGCCTTGGGCTTTGGCTATCTGGCCGGTCTGATCCATTGGGGCAGGCCAGAGAACCGCAGTGAATTCGGAGTAAACGGGAGGAAATGACCCTGTGAGAGACTCAAGAAACAGAGACTCAAGAGATGAGATCAACCCTGTGATCCGTTGGCTGCGTGGCCAGTGGATTTTTGTGGTGGCCGCGTTTTTTGGCGTGGCGCTGCTGACTGCTGGGCCTTCGGTCTGGGCTGCACCTGTACCGCGCCCGCTGAACCAGACCGTCCCGCGCCCGACGCCCACCAGCGACAGTGACCCAATCCCAACGGCGACCCCACGCCCGGATGACGACGATGACGATGATGATGACGACGATGACGGAGGCGGCGGCGACACGGGCGGCAGCACGGGGCAGCCGGACGAGGGCGCGGTGGACAACAGCGATATCTTTGGCGCACCCGTGAGCGGCGCACCCGCGGCACCCGGCGTACCGGCGACCACCTATTCTGCTGTGGTGGATG
>CAZYQJ010000221.1:0-7930 GCA_964649925.1 uncultured Litorilinea sp. | reverse complement strand
GCCGTGATGCGCGGCAGTTTCCGGCTGGAGGCCGCTGTCCATATTGCGGATGCCACGCTGCCGGTCATCACCGATCTGGTGGAGAAATCACTGCTGATCGTCGAAGGTGAGCGCTATCGTCTGCATGAACTCCTGCGCCAGTTTGGGTTGGAAAAACTCCACCAATCACCTGTTGTGGAGCAGGAGACATATGCCCGGTACAGTGCTTACTATCTGAGTTTTCTTGAATCCCTGATGGAGCTGACTGCAAGCCGGTGGCAGCCTTCGTCGCTGGCCGAAATAGACGCAGAGGCCGATAACATCATGGGAAGCTGGCAGTGGTTGTTGGCCCAGGGCGACCTGGAGGCATTGCAGCGCGCCTTCTTCGGCTATAAACAGTATCTTTGGCTGATGGGCGGGGTGCAGACGGGGTTGCATCTCTTTTACAATACGCTGCGGGCGCTGACCGAATCACCTACGGCGCGCAGCCATCCGGGTTATCGCCTGTTGCGCTCTCATCTCCAGAAGGAGATAGGGACATTCGCCTATTTTCTGGGGCAGTTCGGTGAGGCGATTGTGCACCTGGAGGCGGCGCTGGCAGCGGCTCAACAGATGGGAGACCGGCGGGCAGCCGCCGATGCGCAGGTCGTGCTGGGGACGATTGCCTCTTGGCAAGGCCGCCAGGCCGCAGCCGAGGAACTCTTTGAGGCCACGCTGGCGGCGCAGCGTGCGGTGGGGAACCGCGACGGGGAAGCGGATGTGCTGCATGAAATCTCGCGGCTTGCCCTCGCCAGCGGCGACTATGTGCGCGCGACACGTTATTCCGCTGAGAGCCTCGAGGTCAGCCGCGCGCTAGAACGCCCGGACTGGATCGCCTACGCATTGGTGACTCTGGGCACAGCGGCGCAGTTCCGCGGGGAGTTTGCCGAAGCAAATCGCTGGTATCGCGAAGCACTGGAGGTCTTTGAGTCGATCCATCACCAGTTGGGCATCGCTGTAACGCTGGGCGGGCAGGGCTGGTTGGTATGGGCGATAGGGGGGCCGCTGCAAGAGGCCGAGGCACTTGCCCAGCGCAGCCTGGCGATTTGCCGCCAGATAGGCCACCGTCTGCAAACATCGCACCGTTTGGCGCAGTTGGCTTTTCTTGCCAACGACCAAGGGGACTATGACGCGGCGCGTGTCTACGCTGAGGAAGGGACTGCCTTAGCGGCGGAACTGGGCAACCCGTTGTTCCACAGCCAGAATCTGTGCGCCCTGGCCGAAGCGACCTACCGGCAAGGTGACTTGAACACGGCGCAACGCCACCTTGCGTTGGCGGCGCAGTTGGCGACGGATGCGAGCTTTTTCTCACGGCTGACCATGGTCGCCTTTCATGCGGGCTGGATGCTGTGTGACAGGCTTTTGCATGTGGTGACCCCAGAGCCGCAAGACGCCGATCTCGCCGCGCGCTGTCTGGTGTGGGCCTCCCGGCACAGCGCCACCTGGTATGTGCTGCGCCAGCGGTCGCATACTCACCTGGGCCATCTACGCACGGTCGCCCCTGATGCGGTGGAGGCCGCCGAAAGAGAGACCGATGCGGCCTTGCTGCAGGCGATTGTCTCTGCGCTGCTGGCATGGGCCGCATCGGACGGAGAAACGGATGGGAAAAACGTCACCTAGTGGTGCAGGTGGGCTGCTCCGGCTGACTGCACCGGAAGGGCGAGATCGCCCACCAGCCCTGCGGCGGCGATGATGCCCACGACGAGCAGCGCCACGGCCCAGACCAGATCGAAGTTGATCCAGCGACTCCGCAAGACGGCCAGCCCCACCCATTTGTAAACGGCCCAGGCAACCACTGCCATAACGACCAGCATGGCGGCTGTGTGGACGATGATGGCGACGACCATGCTTCCCCCAGCGGCCAGATGGGTATGGTGGGCGGAATAGCCCAGGGTGGACTGCTGGTTGACGATCCCCAGCAGGGCCGGGACGATCATCAGGCCCGCGCCGTGGGCGGTTGCCATCAAGAAGGACCACCAGGCCAGGTCGCGCAGGCCGACGCGCATCCCCACCCAGCGCGGATGGCGGTAATAGTTGAAGATCTTATACACCCCGAAACCGATCAGAACCAGGGCGGTCATTGCCTGGGCTGTGCCAACCGAGATAAACTGCGCCCCGGCCAGCACCAGCAACGCGACTGCGCCCAACGCCGCCGCATGACCTATCGCAATCGGCGCTAGTGCCAGCCAGATGGCTTTGGCGTTGCGCTGCTGCAGCCCAAGCGAGAGCGCAAAGAGCCACCCCATGCCGGGGTTGAGGCCGTGATAGGCCCCAAACCCAAGCATTGCCAACAGGATACCCAACGCGGGAAGCAGTTCCGGCAGGGTGTGCGCCGCGTTAAGAGGGGTAACAGAAAGAGTCTGTGGAAGCATCGCCGCCCTCCAGTCGTACTTGATGGGGTCGAGTTGTACCGAAATCGACAAAGAAGTTGGGGTCAAAGCTCATCCCGCCGTATGGATTGACGTCGACGCGCACCATCCAGCCGGTGAGGTCGGGATAGAACTGGTCATCCCATGTGCTGTAGAGCGAATTGGTGAAGTAGACGCGCCGCCCGTCGCGGCTGACCTCCACCATCTGCGGGCCGCCGGAGAGGGGGCCAGGGTGCTTGGGGTGGCCATGGTGGGCGACGATGCCGCCGATCTCCACCTTGCCGGTCTGGCGCGGGTGGAAGGGGTCGGAGACGTCGAACTGCAGCAGTTCACCTGTGCCCCAGCAGGAGACATAGAGGAACTTGTCGTCTACCGACAGATCGATGTCGGTGACGAGGGGCGGCACAGCCTTGAAGCCCTTGAGCATGGGAGGCAGGTCATCCTCGGCAGCCGGTTGGGCGGGAATGGTGATGGTCTTTTTCGCCTGCCATTGGCCGCTGTCATCCTTGTACCAAGTCCAGATGGAGGCGGACAGGTCTTCGCGGCTGATCACAACACCGGCAAAGCCGTAGGTCTTGCGCGGGTCATGGGCCGGGCGCAGTTCGAGCAGCATTTGATGTTGCGCACCGATGTCGATGGTGTGGGTCTTGCGCCGCTTGCGCAGATCCCAGAAGTGGAGCCGGTGACCGTATTTGCCGGAGAGCAGGTCTTCGGGTACGAGACCGTCCTCAAACTGGTGCGGCTTGGCCCATTCGCTGGTGACCATGACGTCATCGGCGATGTGCCACCAAAAATCATAGGCAAGTTCCTGGTCGCCGCGGTCGATCTCCCAAGGGCCGATCACGTCGAAATTGAAGTGGTCGAGCAGAAAGACGCCGCCCGGCCCGTCGTGACCATTGCTTGATCCCATTGCGTTGACATAGATGGCGTCCGGGCCGCAGTGGACGGTATGCAGGCGGCTGTAGCCGGTGCGCGCCATGACTTCGTCGGGTTCGATGACCTTGACGACGCAGGGGCGCTGCGGGTCGGGTTGGGTGTCCACAATATAGATGCGCGAGCTTCGCAGCCCGGGGACGATGAGATAGCGTCGTTCCAGGTGGGGATGCGGGGCTGCAGGGCAGAGGGCCGAACTGCACGCGTTCCATCCGAAGTGGTGGAGTTCATCGCCCACGTAGGGCAGCTCCATCCGGTGGACGATCTGGCTGTAGGTGCGTGAATTCGGGTCTACGTCGACCACACAGATTTCGTCGGGCCGGTTGCTGCGACCATAGTTCATGGCCGCGACGTAGGCGAAGCGCTCATCCGGCGCTTGCATTGCCATAGCGGGTGAGGGGTAAAAGGTGGGATCGGGTGTCCAGCGAGACATGAATGGTTCTCCTTTTGATATGTTTTTGAAGCGTGTGGCGGAAACAATTTCCGTCCTGGCGAAACCTTACGGATTGTGAGCATAGCGACGGGGCGTCCCAATGCTGTCGCAGGCCGCGTCATCGTTGGCGTCCTCATGTGCATCCTTTTTTTGTGAACCGTGCGTGGGGCAAGTTTCATTGGAGAAGGACGCCATGTCCTACTGGCTGGGGATTGACCAGGGAACATCGCAGACCACTGCGGTGGTGGTGGATGGACAGGGGCAGGTGGTGGCGCGTCACTCGGTGCGGCTGGCCGCGCACTTCCCTAAACCGGGTTGGGTAGAGCAAGACCCGTGGGACATTGTGACGGCGGTGCGCGCCGCAGTCGCGCCGCTGTTGGAGGTGTATCCAATCCAGACGGTGGGGTTCGACAACCAAGGGGAGACGTTCTTGCTCTGGGATGCTGCCAGCGGCGATCCGGTGACGCCCGCTGTTGTGTGGCAAGACAAACGCGCGGTGGCGCTGTGCCAGGCGATGGCGCGTGAAGTCAATTCTGGTGACCTCCAGCGCAAGACCGGGCTGCTGCTGGACAGCTACTTTGCCGCGCCCAAGCTCCGTTTTTTGCTCGATCAGGATCCCCGTCTGCGCGCTGCTGCCCAGGCGGGCGCGCTGCGTTTTGGTACAACCGAGACATGGGTGTTGTGGACGTTGAGCCGCGGCGCGCTGCATGTCACCGACCCATCGACGGCATCGCGCACGCTCCTGTGCGACATCAACCGGTCGGCGTGGGATGACGAGTTGTTGGATCTGTTTGGCGTGCCGCGCGCGATCCTGCCGGATATCGTCGGGTCGGCGGACTATATCGGAGAGATCGATTGGGGGGATGGTCATGCCCTCCCCCTGCATGCGATCCTGGTGGATCAGCAGGCCGCGCTCTTTGGACAGGCCTGTTTTGCGCCGGGCGATGTGAAATGTACGCTGGGAACAGGTACCTTTTTGCTGATGAACACCGGCCCAACCCTGCACCTTTCCGCCCACGGGCTACTTTCGACGGTCGCCTGGCACGTCCATAACACAACCACGTATGCGCTGGAGGGGGGCGACTTTACCGCGGGCGCAGCTGTGCAGTGGTTGGGGGATGGGCTGGCGCTGCTGTCTGACCCTGCCGCAAGTGAGCAGCTGGCCCACGCGTCGAGCGACCGCGATGTGGTCTTTGTGCCCGCGCTGGCAGGTCTGGCCGCACCCCACTGGCAGCCGCAGGCGCGCGGCGCGTTTTTGGGATTGAGTCGCGCCACCACCCGCGCCGACCTGGTGCGCGCGGTGCTGGATGGCATTGTCTGCCGCATCCATGATCTGATCCAGGCGATGCAGCGAGACGCAGGCAGCGCGATCCGGCGGCTGAAAGTAGATGGCGGCCCATCAGCCAACCGCTATTTGATGCAGCGCATGGCCGACATTCTGGACATGGAAGTCCAGGTGGCCGCCAATGAAGAGGCCACGGCTGCCGGGATCGCCCAGTTGGCCGGACATGCCGCTTGTGGCGTCAGCCTGGATCACCTGCGTGAAGCGTGGCGCGCTCAGGCTGTCTATGCGCCGCGGCTGGCCCCGTCCGAGCGGCAGGCATGCCTCGACCGCTGGCAGCAAGCTCTGTTGGCTATCAAACTGTTTCATGCGGACACTCTCTGATAAGATAGGTGGGGTTTGCATGGGAGACAACGGGATCATCATCCACCGCGGGAAGAGAGATAGGTGAAATGGAATTGCCTGTAAACTACGATGAGGCGCGCGTCCCGCGCTATGACCTGCCCGATCCGCTGTGTTTGGAGAACGGCGAACCGGTGCGCGATGCCCAGACATGGCAGGATCAGCGCCGCCCTGAGATCCTTACGCTCTTTGCCAAACATGTCTATGGCCGCACACCCAGCGCGCCGGTTGAGGTGCAAAGCGAAGTCACTCAGGTGGCGGAGGGCGCGTTGGCGGGGCAGGCCACGCGCAAGGAATGGGTGATCCGCTGCTGCGGCGCAGAGGCAGAGGCGGCCATCCATCTGCTGCTCTACCTGCACAACCACCTGAACAAACCGGCCCCGGTTTTTCTGGGGCTGAACTTTTTTGGCAACCACACGATCCAGCCCGACCCCGGCATTACCCTCTCTACGGCCTGGATGCGTGACAATGCGGATTACGGGATCCGCAACCAGCGTGCGACCGAGGCTTCGCGCGGGGCGCTGGCGCACCGCTGGCCTGTGGCGCGCATTCTCGAACGGGGGTATGGGCTGGCGACAATCTATTATGGCGATCTGGACCCCGACTTTGACGACGGGTTTCAGAACGGCATCCATCCGTTGTTCTATGCGGAAGGGCAGGCGCGGCCTGCAGACGACGAATGGGGTGCGATTGGGGCCTGGGCGTGGGGGCTGCAACGCGGTCTCGACGTGCTGGAGCAAGACCCTGCAGTGGATGCGCAGCGCGTGGCTGTGCTGGGGCATTCGCGGCTGGGTAAGGCGGCGCTCTGGGCAGGGGCGCAGGATGAGCGTTTTGCACTGGTCATCTCCAATAATTCGGGCTGTGGTGGGGCCGCGCTCTCGCGGCGGCGCTTTGGTGAAACCGTCGCGCACATCAACACGCAGTTTCCCCATTGGTTCTGCGCCCATTTCCATGCCTACAACGGTGGTGAAGACCAATTGCCGGTGGATCAGCACATGCTCCTGGCGTTGATCGCGCCGCGCCCGCTCTATGTAGCCAGTGCGGCGGAGGATCTATGGGCTGATCCGCGCGGCGAGTTTTTGGCGGCGCGCGCCGCTCACCCAGTATATCGGTTGCTGGATACGGAAGGGCTGCCAGCCGAAGAGATGCCTACAGTCAATCAGCCGGTGATGGGGCGTATCGGCTATCACATCCGCCAGGGCAAGCATGACCTCACGGCGTATGATTGGGAACAGTATCTCGACTTTGCCGACCGCAGCCTTTGACCTGACTGAATGCGTGGTTGCCGCACACCAGGCTGCGCCGCAATCAGACAGGCTTGATGAGTAGACGAGTGTACAAATTACGATGAAACTTCTTGTCCCCCAGCTATACTACTATTTGCGGCGACGGCCCGCGCGTGTAAACATCCTCAATCTGCTGCGCTTTCTCGTATTGCTGGCGTTGATGATTACGGTCTACAGTGTCACCTTTCATCTGATTATGCAGTATGAAGGGCGCACCTATAGCTGGGTGACTGGGCTGTACTGGACGCTCACCGTGATGTCAACGCTAGGCTTTGGCGACATCACCTTTTATTCGGACTTGGGCCGCGTCTTCTCCACCGTGGTTTTGCTAAGCGGCATCATCTTTCTGCTAGTGCTGCTGCCCTTTACGTTCATCGAGTTCTTTTATGAACCCTGGCTGCAAGCCCAGAAAGAGGCGCGTGCGCCGCGTTCGCTGCCCGAAAAGACGCGCGACCATGTGATTCTCACGGCCTATGATGCGGTGTCCCAGGCACTGATCGAGCGTTTGGAGCAGTACCACTATCCTTATGTCTTGCTTGCACCGGATCTGGGGGAAGCGCTGCGGCTGCATGATCTGGGCTACCGCGTGGTGCGCGGCGATTTGGACAACCCTGACACCTATCGCCAGGTACGCGTTGACCGGGCGCTGCTGGTGGCGACGACCCATCAAAATGACCGTCTGAATACCAATGTGGCGTTTACGGTGCGCGAAGTTTCGGACGTCGTGCCCATTGTCGCCACGGCCAATACCAGAGAGGCTGTAGACATTCTGCAACTGGCGGGCAGCAACCATGTGCTGCATCTGGGTGCGTTGATGGGGCAAGGGCTGGCGCGCCGCGTGATAGGTGCGGGCGCGCTTGCCCACGTCATCGGGTCATTTGGCGATTTGTTGATCGCAGAGGCTACGGTGGAAGGGACGCCCTTTATAGGCCAGACATTGCGCGAGAGCCAACTGCGTAAGCGGGCCGGCATTACCGTACTGGGCGCCTGGAAACGTGGGACCTTTGAAGTGGCGCATCCAGAGATGCGGCTGGAGCGCGGGACCTTGTTGGTGGCGGCGGGTACGCAGGAGCAAGTCCAACAGTATAATGCGCTGGGCAGCGACCTGCCGGAGAGCGATGCGCCTGTGGTGATTATTGGCGGTGGTCGGGTTGGCCGCGCCACGGCACGCGCCTTGATAGAGCGCGGCATCGATTACCGGATTGTG
>CAZYQJ010000220.1:6722-7964 GCA_964649925.1 uncultured Litorilinea sp. | reverse complement strand
TTCGGGCATGCATCACCTGCGAGGAGCCCGTGTTACGAGCTATCAGATGCGGAGCAGTAGCAGATAGCGCACAAGCCGCTTCCTGGGCGAATTTCCAGGCTTGTAGTTCAAAAGCGTCGGCGTATCTCCATTAACTCAAATCGTCGTATTGAGCCAACTAAAGTTGGCTCAGCTGAGTCGCTTGGGAGCAAGGGCATAAGCGATGTCCTGTAACAGGGTAGCGTGGGTACTGCCTCATAGAGTGGCGCCTGCACAGTGCAGGCAAGGCGCGAGTAGCGGCCGTCTGCGCCGATGACGATCCGGCCCAACTCGTACGCAACGGCGCGGCCCCTGCTCAACGAAGGAGAGTTGGCGCAACCAGGCAAACAATTGATGCGCTTCCTCCGTCCCCAGCGCAGCCGCTAGGAGCGCCTCCGTCGTGGCCCAGGCCAGGGTGCAAACCTCGAGCGCCTGCCGGTGCAGCGGGTCCGGCACATCCTGGATAAAACGTTCCAGCAGCGTCCGTACAAAGTCAGGGTTTTGGTGAGGCGCAGTGAATCACCGGATGCAGGGCCTTCTCCAAGCATCGGCGTCCCCTCTGGATTGCCGCTTAATGGCCGTCATGCACAAGCCACCTCGCACGCTTACGGCGGCTGGACAGCAATCCGGTTCCACGCATACCCTTTCCAGGCATCCTCAAAATCAGATCAGTTTCATCCGGCGTGTAGGGGCTGGCCCTACGTCAGATATGCCTTAAGGGGTTCATCGTCCCAAATCTGGGCTTCGATGTAGCGTTCAGGCCCATGCTGTCTCGCTGACTAAAGCGGGCGCGCAACTGACGGTACGCGCACCCCAATACGCGGTGCGGAACCCGTGCCATCGATCAGGCGATCCGTCTCAATGACAAGCATGGCAGTTCGCTTTCCTTGTCACCCGATCACCTTCTGAAAGAGGCGCAGCAGGTTTTCGCCCATGATGGCGCGCACATCAGTCTCAGAGTAGCCGCGCGCCAACAAACCCTCGGTCAACCTCGGCCAGCGGTCGGCCTCCTCAAGGTTCTTTGTCCAGCGCTCTGCTGGCAAACCCAAATGGCTCTGGTAGACATCGAAATCCGCCCCCAGCCCGACATGCTCCGCCCCCATGATCTTGACGGCATAGTCAATATGGTCTAGTACGGTCTCGATGCTGGCCTCGCGCGGGTTCGCCGATAGGGCCTCCGGAATGGTCGTGATGCAGAAAAGGCTGCCCTTGGCTGCCAATGCC
>CAZYQJ010000220.1:269-6712 GCA_964649925.1 uncultured Litorilinea sp. | reverse complement strand
GCATCGCCTGCGGTGTGCTGTGTGCCAAGTCGATCATCATGCCCAGCCGGTTCATCTCCTGGACAACTAGACGCCCAAATTTGGAGAGCCCGCCGCCATCGCGGCCCTCATAGCCGCCATCGGCGACAGCATTGCGCCTGTTCCAGACCAGGCCAATGTTGCGGAAGCCAAGCCGGTAGAACATGCGCAGCAGCTCGAGTTCTTGCAGGATCGGCTCTGCGCCCTCTAGGCTCAGCAGCACTGCTAGCTTGCCTTCAGCCTTAGCGCGCAGCACATCGCCCGTGGTCGTGGCCAGGAGGGTTTCAGCCGGATTCTGCTCCAGCGTGGTCATGATCACGTCTAGCTCTTTAAGCGCCTGCGCGGTAGGCGGCAAATCCCGCTCCGGGGCCACACAGATGGCGTAGATCTCGGCATTGATCCCGCCAGCGCGCACCACAGGCAGATGCATATCTACCTCGATCATCCACCCCTGGAGAAAACGCTTGTGGATCGGCGCTTCACAGGCCACATCGCGATGGGCATCCCAGATTAATGCCTCTTGGTGCAGCGTCGACGCGTCCATGTAGATCAGCCTTTCAGACCGGTCAGGGCAATGCCCTTAACGATATATCGCTGAGAGAAAACTACCAGGAACAACATGGGAGCTGAAGCAATTGTCGTCGCGGTCATGATCAGTGTCCAGTCGCTGATTGACTCGGCCGCATAGGTAGTCGAGGCATAAGTGATGCCCACCTGCAGGGTGTACATGGCGACGTCTTGCAGGATGATCAGCGGCCAGAGATAAGCATTCCAGACACCCAAGGTGATCAGAATACCCAGCGCGGCCAGAGCACTGGAGATCAGCGGCAGGATAATGCGGACGAAGATGCCGATCTCCGACATCCCATCGACACGCGCCGCATCGATCAGTTCATCGGGTATGTTGAGGATGGCTTGGCGCAGAACGAAGACACTGAACGCGTCGATCAGTCCGGGAAAGATCACGCCCGGGTAGGTGTCAGCCAGATGGAAGCGATTGGCCGCCACATACCAAGGTATCACCAGCATTTCGCTCGGGACCATGATGCTGGCAAGAATCAATGTAAAGAAGAAATCGCGACCGCGAAACCGAAACTTGGAGAGGGCATAGCCCGCCATCGATGCAAAGAAAAGCGTGCTTGCAACCGATACAACCGTGACCAGCAAGCTGTTTGCGTACCAGCGGGCAAAGGGATAGCGCGTGAGCACCCGCACATAATTCTCCAGGGTAGGTTCGACCGGTAGCATACGGAAGAAGATGATCTCATCGCGCGGCTTGAACGAAGACGAGATCATGAAGAAGTAGGGAAAGATTGTGGTAACAGCAACGACAATCAGGAATCCATAGGTCAGCCAGATCACGGCACGGCGAATCGCTCGGCCGCGTCGATCGGCTGCCCGGTTGTAGCTTCGCTCACTCAGCGTGGGCGGGACAGAATTGACACTAATACCCATCTTGGCGTGCTCTCCTTCAATGGCCTCGGGCCGGGGTCTAATATTCGACGCGTCGCTGGAGGACCTTTAACTGGATAAACGTAATCACCAAGATTAGGACAAAGAACGAGACCGTGATCGCCGCGGCCAGCCCCATATTCAAATGGTAAAACGCCTGTTTGTAGATTAGCAGTGGGAGGGTCAGCGTACTGTTCACCGGTCCGCCGTCAGTCATGTTACGCACAATGGCAAAATTCTTGAGCGAAGCGGTGACAGCGATGATCGATAACAGGACGATTGTAGGGTTGAGCAGGGGGAGCGTGATGCGCCAGAAAATTTGCCATGACGAGGCGCCGTCAACCTTGGCCGCAGCATAGATCTCGTCGGGGATGGCGTCCAGACCAACCGTGAAGAGCAGCGCATAATAGCCGATAGAAGCCCACACGGTGACCGCGGAGATGGCGTAGAGCGCTGTAGTCGTGCTAAGCAGCAAGCGGGGTTGGGCAGCACCCAACTGCTCCAATACTAAAGTCACGGGGCCCTGACGCGAATACAGATAGTTGAAAAGCCAGGCCAGCGCCACTTCCGAGGTGACAAAGGGCAGCATGAAAATCGTGAGGAAGACATGCTTGGCCCTGAATACACCCTGCAAAGCCAATGCCGTTATCAAACTCACGATTAGCACCGTTGGAGCGCGCACAAGCGTATAGCGAAGCGTGTTGCTCAGCGCCTGCCAGAACTCCTCCAGATTGAACATGTCGCGGAAGTTCTCGATCCCATTGAAGGTCTGAACTGTGGAAAGCGTCTGGTAATCGAGCAGACTAAAGCGAAAAGCCTGAATCATAGGAATCAGAAAGATCGACAGAAAATAGATCAAAGGGATAGTTAGGAAAGCATATCCCCATAGATCCTTTTTGCGGCTCAAGGTCAGCTTCGCCATGCCTCTCACTACCTTCCCAAGGCGGTCAAAACGCAAAACTTAGGGCGTGGCCGGTGAGCAGGCGCTCCAGCCGCCACGCCCCTGAAATGAAGCGAATCCTGCGACTCAACCTACCGTAGTATTCCGACCGGGCTATTCTTCCTTGGCGAAGAACTCATCACGCAATTTGTTGGTGGCTTCCGTACCCGAGTCCAACACCTCACGCGGGTTCTCGCCGTTAAGCACAACCCGTTCGAGCATCTGCATCGAGATATCACGTTCGCCCAACTCGTCTACCCAAGGGATGGCCTGAGCTTTGTCCATGGTGGCGATAAAGGGCTTGAGCAAAGGATCTTCGGCATACTTGGGGTCCGCCAGTTGGCTATTGAGGGCGGGCAGGCCACCGTGGACGTCTAGATAGGCGGTATAGCCTTCAGGCGAGGCCAGATACTGAAGGAACTTGACGGCTGCCTCCAGCTTCTCTGGATCGTTGGCAGCTTTGGTCGTCAAGGAGTAGGCCCAATATTGGGCGAGATTGCGGCAGGCCAGCTCTGGGTCTTCGGCAGGCCCACACAGATAAGGCGCTATTCCATACTCAAGGTCCGGGCTGTTGGTGGCAAGCCGCGTCGGCCAGGACGTGGAACCAAAGTTCATGGCACTCAGCCCCGTATCAAACGCTGTTGAAGCCGACTCCGCCCAGCCCCACTCCGTGACCTTGTCGACCAAGATCAGGTTCACAAACCATTCAAATGTCTCATAGCCTATTTCTGACTCGTTAAAGAGCACATGACGATTCTCAGCGTCGAACATCGGCTGACCGAAGTTTTCGAGCAGGATCTTCCACACGATGTGCTCCTGTTGGTCATAGTCGATGTAGTAGCCAGCCCGCACCAACTTACCCTGATCGTCGCGCTTCGTCAGTTTGATGGCGGCGTCACGAAACTCTTCCCAAGTTGTTGGCGGCGCTTCGATGCCTGCCTCGGCGAAGGCGTCCTTATTATAGAAGAGCGCCCATGCGTTCATCGCCACAGGGAAGCCGTAATACTTGCCGTCGATGAGCATAGCATCCTGACCTGCGGCGAAATTAGCCTTCATCTCTGCCGGGGGAAAGGCATCTTCGGGTAAGGGAGCCAGGAAGCCGTTTTGTCGCCACAGGGGCACCCAGCCGTAGTAAGGGATGATGATATCCGGGCCCGTGCCCGCCGGGACGCTGGCGGCCACCTTCTGGGTGATCTCCTCGTAGGGTACCTGGACCACCTTGATCTTGATGTCGGGATTAGCTGCCTCAAACTCTGCAATCTGGGCGGCATGGCCCTCTTCTTCAAGCGTAAACGGGATATACCAGAATTCAAGCTCAACTACGCCGCCAGACTCACCGGGGACCGCACCTCCACTCTGAGGTGCAGCAGGCACACAGCCTATCAGCAGCCAAAGGGCGAGGATCAACGCCAATGACCTACGCCATCTCTTCATACAGTTGCCTCCCTGGATCTCTGATTCTTGTCAGATAATGGAAAAAACCAGGCCAGCCCAAGGCGCGCAAGCACGCTGGGACGTTCTGTAAGGTCGGCGCTATACCTCCTTATCAACTCTAGCTGCACAATACCGAGAACAGCGAAACCGAGCGCGAAGAAAGCGCGACTGAAGATAGCTAATATGTCAGATATTGTTCGAACTGGAGCCTATAACTCAGCGTGAGAAGTGCTGCGGCGCTGGATATGTCGAGAATCGACATGATTATCGTACCATCATCAGCCGGCAGGGCGCAAGCACGATTCCCCCGTCACCCTAGGGCAACCGCGAACTTCGGATTGACAAAGGCAGAAAGCGGGATAAGCTCTCGATAAAAGGAGGGCTATCCGATGAGCACAGAATTACATGAACGAATCGCTAGTTGCTTTGCCGAGTACAGGACCCACGCCAGCCGATGAATCAGGCGCATCTGTTTATCGATAATTGGGTGATCAGCATCTGTGCGATTGTCTGTGGCGCCGATGATTGGGAAGCAGTAGCAGATTATGGTGAAGCCAACAGCACACGTCGGCGAAGAACTCTGCTTTGACAGTGCGCGCCCTAAAGGGCACCCGACCGCTCGGCAAAGCCGCTGGTCTGCGGGCCGTTAGGCTTGGTGCGGCGGTGTTCGACCTCACACAGCGCCAGGTCGAGTTCATACGGATGCTCCGGCGTGCCACAAAACTCGGTGCCATTGTCGGCCAGAATGGCCACGACCTGCAGCCCGTGCTGTGGGTAGAAGGGCAAAACATCGTTGTGCACCACAGCCGCGGCGGCCGCGGCTTGCTTATCGGTGTGCAACAGAGCAAAGGCGACGCTGGAATAGCTATCGACCACGGCATGCAGCCATAGCCGCTGACTCGCCCAGCGCCCTACACCCGCCGTATCCTGACAGAGCAGTGGGCCTGTTGCGTCACTCGCCACATGGCCGGTGCGTTCGCGTCTGGATTGTAGAGAACCAACAAGAGGAGATCAAAAACGCCTACACCCACGGCAGCGGCAATTCCCCAGGGATCGCCCCCCAGTTGCCCGGTCCACCGGCTGGGCTTGCGGGTGTCGTGGCCGGCGACGTTGTGAACGTAGCGGTTGCCGATAGTGAGGGTTGGATCGTGGGCTGGGGAGTAGCGATGGACTGCACCACGGTAGCCACAACCGGCTGCGCGTTAGCCGGCTGGGTCCAGAAGAAGGCGGTACTGACGAGGCCCAAGCCGAGCAAGAACATCAGGATCGACATGCCAATTACAAGCCAGTACGTCACCCCCACTTTGCCGCGGAGCTCCTTTGTGGCGTAGTAGCTATCTTCGACCACGCCTTGCATGTGCTACACAAGGGCATAGTTGGCCTGAATGACCTGTTCGCGCGTCAAGGGTTTCTGCTGCCATTGCGTCGTCTAGCCGCCCGTTGCCGGCCGCTGCCACATCAATAGTAGGATTGGAAGTAGGATTGGATGACATTTCCAGGCTCCTCATGGAGACACACACAGCCAAGACATACGGCCTACCTGCTACGCTTTAGGACTTCCATATGCGCGCTGCTCCCAATGTTGAGGCATGGAAACTGACCCGTGCTCTGCACCCTCTATCTATCTTTGGCTGGGAGGGAATGGCTGTTACACAAAAAGAGCCGAATGCTCTTGGCGTCCGGTTTGATGGTGGGTAACTGCTGTAGGTCCAGTAGACGATGGTTGATGGATAGATGTGGCGCATCCTCGACCATTACTTCGTGAGCGTCGCGAGATATCTTGCTATGCCTTCGCGCAGCGCGCGACTCGCTTCCTCCTCCGATTGATAAGCGGTGAGGATACCCAGTTGGTCCTTTGTGATATCTCCCGGCTGCCCAAGACCTTGTTCGAGCACGAGGAGCCAACTCACGTCCATCTGGAGCTTCTCGGCCAACGCCTGTCGAGTGTACCCACGCCTAAGTCGCCACTGGCGCAACTCTCTCCCAAGCTCCTCTAGATATTGCTGCTGCAGCGAATCATCGGCCTTGGATGACTCGGGCTGCAACTGCGCATTGAGCCGAGCCAAAACCGGCTGCGGCAGTGGCGGCACTGAACGTAAAGAGCCGGAGCCTGCGTTTGGGCTGGTCGGTGCGCGTTTGGACGTCCCGCCATTCCTACTTGACTTGCCGCTTTGGTTGCCTATCTGGCAATCGTTGTCGTCAGGTAGCATCTTGGCCATTCAAGACCTACGCTCAGTCAGAGGTACTCACATAGCCCATGTACAGACGTGTGGTGCAGGGGCTGGTTCCAGCGTCTGCCAGACAGGCGGCAGTCGCAAGTGTGTCGACAAGTGTTAAGAGAACGACCTATGACAGAGGGAATGAGGTCATTCCAACATGATGCCCGCACACGGAATCGCCGTATGCGGGCATCATATGAACCCTTTTTGGCCCTACACCGCCTGGATGACCTGTATAAATCGCTCCGCCAAACGCCCAAAGCCGCTGTCCAGTGGATGAAGCTCATCAAACCACTCCTGTGGTGAGACGGTGTGGCGCAGGTCGAGATAGGTCACCTGGCGGAACGGCTGGGCTGCCTGTACAATCGCCGTATTCATGC
>CAZYQJ010000220.1:0-259 GCA_964649925.1 uncultured Litorilinea sp. | reverse complement strand
CACCTGCATGATCTGCCACTGGAGCATTGGGTCCTCAATCCCCTGAGCCATCATGGGGCGTCCCAACCACTGGCCCCTTTGGGGAATGGCATAGTCGTAGCCGTGACACACGATCTGCACGGCCGGAACGCGCTGTGTGAGTGTCTTGAACAAGCGTGCGTAGTCTTGCTGAATCTCCTGGCTTAAGGTATCGAACAGCCCGTTGAGATAATCGGCTGCATCACGCCCCGGCGCAAACGCAGCATGACGCCGGAGAAGG
>CAZYQJ010000219.1:0-7972 GCA_964649925.1 uncultured Litorilinea sp. | reverse complement strand
CTGGGTGGACCCGGACACCGGCGAAGTCCACCAAACCGATGCGCTGCGTGAATGTCTGCGTACACGCTGCGCCAACGACCCGGACTATATCAACGAGCGGCTGCCGTTGGCGTCGGCTTGTTTTCGCATTTTCCTTGCCAACAACAACGCGCCGCTCTCGCCCAATGAACTGCACCAACTGCTGCCCTGGCTCTCGCCAGAGTTGATCCTGCGCACGCTGGGCGGCGAACGCGTCTATCTGGGTCTGCGCCCGGTTGACTAGATAACTCATGCAACTATGAGTCACCCCAGGTTTTGGGGTGACTCGGGATCAAAATCGCCCGCTGTTGACCCGAGGTTCGAATTGAGGTTGACAGCGGGCGGTTTTTGTTTGGCGTGTACTGAGAACCGCTATGCGGCTATGCTACTCGCCGTGACATTACTGTGCTACAGCGAAAGCAAGAATTGCACCAGGTCGTCGATCTCTTGCTCGTCCAGGTCGAGTTCGAGTAATGCATTGTAGTGCTGGACGACCTCTTCCAGGCTCTGGAAGCGACCATCATGGTAGAAGCCGCCATCTGTGTGGCTCCACAATCCCTTCAGCGGCGCGGTGCGGTACAACTCGTCAGGCGAACGCTTGGCCTGAAAATCGTCGATCCCCATCTCTTCGGCTGTGTGCATTCCATATCCCGGCTCGGTATAGAGAGGGGGCACATGACAACTGGCGCAGCCCGCTGCCCCGTTGAACAGCTTTTTCCCGCGCACCGCCGCCGCCTGGTCAAAGCTGCCCTTGGGCGGCTCGGGGGCCGGAATGGACACCTGGTAGTAGTGCAGCGCCGGTAGTTTCGGCGTTACCAGATCGGGGGTATGGCGAATGTTCCAGCCGCCGCTGGCCGCGGCCAGCGGGTACTTCTCCGGATCGTTCAGCCGCGGATCAAAAAAGGTGCCGCGCCCCTGCATCTGTGTGACCGCAACATAGGCATTCCAATAGGGGACAGACCCCCACCCATTCCAGGTATGCAAGTTAACGCCCGCCAGCCCAAATGCGGGTGGAATCAAGGTGGCAGCCGGTTTTCCATCCGGACGGAAGGCCTTGCCATCTTGATTAAGCTGCGCATCGTACTTACCCGGTCCCCAACTATTAAGCACCGTGCGCACGGTCTCTTCATCAACGCCCAGGTGGTCGGCAACCGGCTGTAGATTGGGAGCGAGGGCGACGATGGCCCCCACGTTCAGATCGCGGTTGGCCCATCCATCCAGCCGTTTGCCGATGCCCGGCGCAACCGAATCGTTCACATCCGAATGGCACAGCGCACAGGTGATCCCGACCGAATTGAGGCTGCCCTCTGCATCGAAAAAGCCCTGGACGCCGACCACTGCGTCGAGGTCGAGCAGTGCGACCGTCGTTGCCGGGTCCTCCAGGTCGATCTCGCCGGACTTGAGCGCCTCAAGTACGTCCTCCGGCAGGGCATCCACATCGACTTTCAACCCCACATCTAACGCCAGTTTGGGACTCACACCCGATCCTGTCCCACCGAGCGCCTCACCTTTGATCGCTTCGTGCAGGCGCAACGTATCCCCCCAGTAGGCCTCGTCGCCAAAGGTGTCATAGCGAAAGCTGGAACGCCCCTGGGAAAGCAATACGCGCGAATTCTGCTCCACGCGCTTATCAAAACCGATCTTGGTACCCGTGACCACTGCGCCCACAAGCAGCACAGGAAAGAACAATAGCCACATTCGAGGAGTGATCCGTTTCAACGTGTCCATCTTCGCTTCTCCTGTCTGATTCAGGGCTGCGGCGCATGTCCCGCAACCGGGTCGCGGGGGATTGCTTATACCTCGCCGGATAGCAGCGGCGCATTGGAGATGGTACACGCCGGACTACCCCCAATGCGCCACTGCCGCGTGTAGGAGAGGAAAGCCTCAGGACGCAGTTACGGCTTGCCCAGCCCTACGCTGAGGCGCGCTAGCGCCAGCGCGCCCAGCGATAGGCCAAAGTCGCGCAGGGCGACGTCAAAGAAACCGGGGACCATCAGGAGGTTGAGAATGATTCCCCACAGCCAGACCGCGACGAGGTACCCGCCATAGCGGGGACGCGCCAGGACAATGACGCCAGCGACTATCTCGATCACGCCGACGATATACATGAAGACGTCACCGCTCACAGGCAGCATGTTGAGCACAAACGGCGCCAGGTAGTCGCTCCAATCCACCAAGAGATTGGTGAACTTGTCCAGCCCAGCGACGATGGGTGCGACGACGAACGCTAAGTGCAACAAGGTGTATGCCTGCTGGATCGCGCCCCCCTGCTGAGTCGCACCGACTTGCTGTTCGCGTACACCCTGCTCCGTCAATGTGGTAGCCATCTCCTCACACTTCCCTTTCTGTGAATGACCGTAATCACGGTTTGAACAGACGATCTGCTCAACCAAAGCCCGTAACGGGCTGCCCTTCTGGACGACGCAGTAAATACTACTGTTTATCGCTGGGACGCAGTTCAGACGAGCGAACTCCCGTGGAAAGGAGTTCCCGCATGTAGGCGAGCCAATTGCGCGAACCAGCCGGTGCGACCGCAGCCAGGGCTGAACGCGCTTGCGGGGCCAGGCGCGCCTCAAGTTGCTCGCCGATGTCCTGCAACATCACCGCCAGCGCAATGCTGTGCCGGATAAACCAAGCGGTCATGCTGACCAGTAAGCGCTGGCGTGAGCGCACACTCGATGTCTCTTCACCGGGAGCGATCTCTGCCACCATGACCATCTCCTCATCAGGGACTAGCATCAACCAACGCGAATCGTGGGTATCCACGACTCGATTGCGGAAGACGCGGCCCCGGCAGCCGCCGCACTCTTCGGGACAGGCCGCCAGACACAACGTCGTGATCTCGACAGCACGGTCTTCGGCTGCGGCCAAATCACCTGCCAACTCGCGCGCTTCGTCGGACCAGACGGCTACGAGCAACTCACGCGCTGTGCTTTGAATGACCGCACGCGCATGGGCGAGCAGGTTGTCATAGCCCTGGATATGCCATACATAGCCCTCTTCGACCGGACGGCTCAGTGCCTCTAAGGTCTGCTTGGTCGCCGCTACGGTACGCGTAAAGCGGTGCGACATAGCGCCAAGTAACTCGGACGGCTCAACAGGCTGATAGCGGGTGCTGTCGCCGTCCTCCACGCGCACCACGGCTCCACGTTCCTCCAGCTTTTGCAGCACGAGATAGATATTAGCCCGTGGAATACCCGATACCTTGGCCAGTTCATATCCGTTCATTGGATGATGTTGAAGTAGTGCTTGATAGGCACGCGCCTCATACTCACTAAACCCTAACTCCTGTAACAGTGTGACCGCATCAGCCATCGAAAATCCTTTGCCTGTTTAGTAGTTGTTATTATAACTACTAACATAGCCCCATTCCGCTCGGTTGTCAAGCCCCTGTTTTGAACTATCCCCTAGAAAACAAAAATCTCCCGCGGCAGCTAACACTTGCACCACGAGAGATTTCTTGTCGCAGGTCATCCCGAAATTCGGAAAGACCCATGTAGCGCGTACACGCCACAAGCAGCGCGGCAAACCGCGCCTACAACGCCACAACTGATCGGGACGCTTTCATCACCGTACCGGCTGCGCCGCGCAGGAAGCCGGAATCAGCGCACACGCCTGATCCGGCACAGGCGGCGGGCCGATCTCCACCGTCCCCACCACCATCTCATCCCCCTCCGTCGTGCGCGGCACACGGTCTCCACTATCCGGATCGTATAGTCCAACCACCACCGTCCATTGTCCAGGCGGCGCGGCGGGCGGCACGCGCAGTTGACGCCAGTCCGCCAGCCCCGATGACTTTGCGAAATCAGTTGGGGTCGTATAGCCAATCACCACCCGCGGCCTGCCATCCTGCTGGTCGCGGTTCTCTCCATCCTGACGCAGATGCACAAAGACGGACAGGGCTTCAGGCCATTCAGGGGTCTGCCATTGCAGCCACAAGTCCAGCGGCGCGCCCGGCCACAGCCGCCCCTGGGGCAGCCAGGCGTTGAGCGTCACGGGGCCGGGTTCGGCGGCAAAGGCCACGCTCGTCATTGTGAGGGGTGTACCCCATATCTCCGCTATGGATTCGCCCCACGCCGCTGCACCTATGACGCCATCCAGCCGGTGCAACACACCGTCCGCGCCGCGAGCATAGAGCGCGACCAGCGACATCTGCGGGTTCGCCGCCACCGTACCCGTTACAGGCTGCGCCAGCCCCGGCGTCTCCACCACCACGCCCCACGCGCGCGGCAGATAGAGCGGCAGCGTCGTGATGCGGATGCGGTCTCCTGGCTGCCACTGCTCCGGCGGATACCAGACTAGCGCGGGCGGCGTGGCATCCACAAAGCGATAGAGGATCGTCCCCGCGGGGTCGCGCAGCGTGAGGCTAGGGGCCATTGCCGCGGGGTCAAAGCCGTCACCGACCTGCCATTCAGTCGTCACTTCGGTTTGTCGCCAGCGCGGCCAGTCATGCGCCGATGCGCCGCCAAAGGTCAGGGGCGCGGCGGCGTCCGCATCGCCCGGCGTGCGCGCGAAGTGATAGAAAGCGGGCGGGATCGTCTTTTGTGGCGCGCCCTTGCGCAGCAGCAGAAAGCCGTCGGCGGCATCCACCACGCCCCACTCGCCGCTCAGCATCCCGTCAACCGCACTCCGCACATCGCCGGGGGCCATGTCGGTGGCCGTCGTCACGTCGATCAGCGCCCAATCCGCCTGGCCGGGCGGCTCCAGCCCCATCGGGAACTGGTAGACAAACCGGCGCAGGCTGACATGCGGGTGGACTGCGGCGGTCGCCGTGACCGCGGCGTCACGCGGGATCTGCCCGACAAAGCGCGGCAGCAGCGCATGGTGGGCGGTGATGGGCGTGGGGTCATAGCGTGCGCCGCCCGGCCCGCGGCCCAGCGCGACATAGCTGCCCAACGCCCACCCTACTATCCACAGGCCGATCAACAGCGCGGCCAGCGGGCGCAGTGCGGTACGTGAGTTGCGCGCCAACGCCACCGCGGCCATGGTGGCGGGCGAGGCCGCAGGCAAGTGTTGAAAACTGCTCGACGTGCGGTTCAGAAAGCGCGCCGCCACGCGCCACAACCGCGCCAGCCCAAAGGCCGCCGCCGCCGCAACATAGACGACCACCGGCGCGCTGTAGTGGAATTCCCCATAATATTGCGCAGGGTAGGCACTGAGCAGGTTCGCCAGCAGCACCGGCGCACCGATCAGCACCACTTCCGGGGCGATCAGCGCCAGAAACGCATAGGGGGCAAGGAGGTTGTACAGATAGGCCAGCCGCGCCGGTTCAGTCGCCACGGCCCACACGACCTGCGGGCGCACAAAGAAACTGCGAACAATGTCCAGCGGCGAATCACCCAGCGCGCCGTAGCGCCGGAAATAACCGCTTTCGGCCACGCCGTAGACCTCCACCGCATGGGCAGGGACGATCACAAAGGTGGCGACATAGAACCAGGCCAGGCTTGCCAACGCCAGCGCGCCGCCTAACAGCGCCGGTCGTTGCCAGGAGTGGGGCGCGGGCGCGTCACGTCGCAGCAGCCAGCCGCGCCATGCCGTCCACAGCCCCAGCCCCGCGGCCAGCAGCGCGGTCTCCTCTTTGACCGCGGCCACGCCTATGACGGCCACCGCAACCTGGGTCCAACGCCGCGCTTCTACCGCCCACAAGGCCCACAGGATCAACGGCACGGCCAGCGGGACGGCATGAAACTCGGTCAATAGGGCGGATTGCAGTTGCGGCGTGAGTAGATAGGCAGCGGCCAATGCCAAAGCCAGGGGGCGCGTCAACTGGCGCAGCGGCTCCCACTGCCAGATTTGGCCGCGCGCCGCGGGTGGAAGCGTCTGGTCCAGCAGGCGCAGCGCCAGCGCATAGAGCGGCCACGCGCCCAACGCCACGACAGCTACCTGTAGCACCAGCAGGGCGCGCACATCCTCCCACAGCCAGAGGATCGGGCTGATGACTGCCAGGATCGGCTCCACATGGTCGGTCATGCGCGTGGCGATAAAGCCGTTGTCGGTCATCTCCACAAAACGACCGCGGCTGCTGTTCCACACCGCCTGGGCGATCTGCCCCAAATCGGCCTTGTGGGTACGCATTCCGGCGTGTTGGGCTAGGGCCAGTGCGCCAAACACCAGGCCATAGGCCAGGATCAGGGCGGCCAGCAGCAGGCCATAGAGATCCACGCGCCAGCGAGGGGGCTGCGGGGATGCGGGGCGCGTCACAGGGGGCGTCACGGTTCAAGAAGTGATGGTTGGGAGCGCGGCTTCCATCGCCTCCGCCACGCTGGCGACCTGATCCGCACTCAGCAGCGGGTGCATGGGCAGCGATAGGATCTCGCCCGCCAGCCGTTCGGTCTGGGGCAGCGGGGTCTGCGCCTGGGGCAGATGGGCATAGGCCGGTTGGCGGTGGATGGGCACAGGGTAATGGATGCCTGTGCCGATGCCTGCAGTGTGCAGCCGGGCGCGCACCCCGTCCCGATCCGCCACGCGCACGACATAGAGATGGTAGACATGGCGGCAGCCAGGACGCTCCACCGGCTGCACCACCCCCGCGGGCAGATGGCGGGCATAGGCCGCGGCCAGGTCGCGGCGCGCGTCGTTCCAGGCGTCCAGGTGGGGCAGTTTGGCGCGCAGGATGGCGGCCTGCATCTCGTCCAGGCGGCTGTTCATGCCCGGCGTCTGAGAGACATAGCGCGCCTGGGGCGTCCAGCCGTATTCACGCAGCAGGCGCACCCGTTCGACCAGGGCCGGGTCGGTACTGATGACCGCGCCGCCGTCGCCCAGCGCGCCCAGGTTCTTGGTGGGGTAGAACGAGAAGCAGCCGAGGTCGCCCCACGTCCCCACATGCTGCCCGCGATAGGTCGCGCCGTGCGCCTGGGCGCAGTCCTCAATCACACGCAGCCCGGCAGCGCGTGCGATGGACAAAATGGAGGCAAGGTCGGCGGGATGGCCGTAGAGATGGACGGGGATCACGGCTTTGGTGCGCGGGGTGATGGCCGCGGCCAGCAGCGCGGGGTCCAGCGTATAGGTTGCGGGGTCCACGTCGACAAAGACGGGGGTCGCGCCCGTAAGCGCGATGGCGGCGGCGGTCGCCACAGCGGTATGCGCCACGGTGATCACCTCGTCGCCAGGGCCGACCTCACAGGCCCACAGCGCCAGTTGCAGCGCATCCGTGCCGGAATTGACGCCCACACAGCCCACACTTGCGCCGCCATGCGCCGCAATATAGGCCGCGAATTCCTCTTCAAAGGCTGCGGTCTCGCGGCCCAGGATGTACCAGCCGCTGTCCAGCGTGCGTGCGATGGCGGCGTCGATCTCGGCGCGCAGTTGCTGCGTCTGGGCCAACAGATTCACCAACGGGATCGAAATGCTCATGCTTGCTACCAGTAGTGATGATAGTACTTGCGGTAATAGTCGATCATGCGCGTCAGGCCATCCTCTAGGGAAGTAGACGGCATCCACCCCAGCGCGGCCTGGATGCGCGCATAGCTGGAATAGACGTCGCCGATGTCGATCCGCTTGCGTTCCTCCGGCCAGGGGACCAGGGAGACGCGCCCCTGCCCCGCAATCTCGACGATCAAATGGGCCAATTCCAGCAGCGTGATAGGCGCCTGCCCGCCCAGGTTGTAGACCTTGCCATTGGCGGCGTTCGACGCCCCTACCCGCAGGAACGCATCCACCGCATCGTCCACATAGCAGAGGTCGCGCTTCTGCTGGCCGTCGCCATAGAGTTGGATCTCGCGATCTTCGACCGCCAGGCGTACAAACCAGCCGATAAAGCCCTGGCGGTTGTGTTTAAGCAGTTGGCGCGGGCCGTAGGTGTTGGTCAGCCGCAGCGAAGCGGTACGCAGGCCATAGGCGCTGTGATAGACCATGTGATACCATTCGCCCGCCAGCTTGTTGACGCCGTTGATATCGGTGGGCAGTTGCAGGTGTTCCTCGTCCAGCGGCAGGTAACGCGGTTTGCCGTACTGCT
>CAZYQJ010000218.1:0-7979 GCA_964649925.1 uncultured Litorilinea sp. | reverse complement strand
CATCTTCGGCCATGACGCTGATGCGCTGGCAGGGCTGGCCCATCAGTTCGTTGATTAACGTCTGGTCCATCATGCACAGTTCCTCGTGCTCGTCGGAGACGCCGCCATAGGGGCAGTTGCATTTGTGCAGCAGATAGCCCTCACTGGCATCGTCCGCCTCTTCCCAACGGGCCAGATAACCGCGTTCGTTGAGAAAGTCGGTCACACGCGCCAGGCGCGCTTCGGTGGGAAGCTCAGCCAGTTCCCCTTTCAAGCTCCCGGCGAACTCATGCGCCATGGCGCGAAAGGCGCAGGCGACCTGATCGGGCGGTAAGACCTGCTTGAGTTGGCGCACCAGCCCGGCGGCCAGCGCTGCGAAGTTGTCGGGAAAGAGGTCATTGGCATGGGGCGTCAGCGCGTAAACCTGCTGTGGACGGCCTACGTTGCCCTTGCGCTCCAGCCGTTCCACACAGATGAGGTTGTCGCCCTGGAGGATGTCCAAATGATGGCGCACCGAGACAGGCGCCATCTCCAGCGCATCGGCCAGTTCGGCCACCGTCGCGCCGTTGCGCTCCTTCAGGATCTCCAAAATGTGCTTGCGAACGACATGCACGATTGGCTCTTTCTGCGGGACTTGTGTCCTGGCGCTCAGTCCAATGTGCCGGGATTGACCGGCGGGTTTGACCATAGCGAAACTATAGCACAGAGCGGCATAAGCGTCAATTATTATCAAAATAGTTATAAATATTTTTGTGCATTCCCTTTCGAGCTTCGCCAGGCGACATGCTATAATGGGTCGGCACTCAAGCAGGATTGGGCGCGCCCGCCGCGCGAATGGAAAGGACCGGGTATGCGGCAGCGATGGGAGACGTTAAGCACCAACCAGAAGATCTTTTTGGGCGTGATCGGGCTGTTGGTCCTCTACTGGGTGGTAACGAGCTTTGGCAGGGGAGGGCGTTTTAGCGCGGCCTGGCTGATCGCTGTCGCCAGCATCATTTTTATCGCGCTGCCGGTGCATGAATTTGCCCATGCTGCCACAGCGGTGGCGTTGGGCGACGATACACCCAAACGCCAGGGGCGCTTCACGCTGAACCCGCTGCGCCACATCGACCCGATGGGGGCCATCCTGATCGCGCTGGTCGGCTTTGGCTGGGCGCGGCCTGTGCAGTGGAACCCGCGCAACATTGACATCGACCCGCGCTGGGGGTCGATCCTGGTCTCGCTGGCCGGGCCGTTGAGCAACCTGCTGATGGCCGTGGCCGCGGCAGGTTTGCTGCGGGCGGACCTGCTGGATGGCCGGCTTGCTACCCAGTTTGTGGGGTTCTTTATCCAGATCAACGTGCTGCTCTTTGTCTTTAACATGATCCCCATCCCGCCGCTGGACGGGTCGCATGTGTTGTTTGCCCTGCTGCCCGGCGACAACCGGCGGCTGCAGTGGCAGTTGAGCCAGTACGGCTTTCTGATCCTGCTGTTTGTGGTCTTTTTCGTGCCTGGGGTGGTTTCCATTCCGGCGGGCGCTATCCTGCGTGCGTTGTTGGGATGGGGCGCATAGCAGGGGCGGCTTACCGGGTCGGCCAGTTCTGGCGCGGCCTTTACGCCCGGTTGGACTCCGACGAACTGGCGCAGGCTGCAGCGTTGTTGGGGCCACAGGCGCTGCCGCTCTTTGAGGCGATGCCTGCCGACGCGCAGCGTCACAGCCTGAACGTGCTGTGGACGCTCCGGCAGGCCGGGCATGACCACCCCGATCTGGCCGTGGCCGCGCTGCTGCATGACGCGGGCAAAGTGGCGGCTGCCGCGGGCGGGATTCCCCTGGTGCTCTGGCTGCGCGGGCCGCTGGTATTGATGGAGCGGTTTGCGCCGCGGCTGTTGCGCCGCTGGGCCGCGGATGACCCGTCCACAGGCTGGCGTTACACGGTCTATGTCCATTTGGAACATGCGGCCATCGGCGCACGTTGGGCGGCGCAGCGCGGGTGTTCCCCGCTGGCCTGCTGGCTGATCGAGCATCACCAGACGGCGCAGGATGCGTTGGGGGATCGGCACGGGGTGGATGGTGAATGGGTCCGGCTGCTGGCAGCGCTGCAGTGGGCGGATGCGGTCAACTAGGGTGTGCGGCACAGGGGCCTGCGCGACGATAAGGAAGAGATATGGCAAAACCAATTATCACGATCATCGGCTTGGGGCTGACAGGGGCCAGTATGGGGCTGGCGCTGCAGCGCGAAGAGGGCAATTTCGAGATCGCCGGTCATGACAAACTGCCGGATGTCGCCCAGGCAGCGCGCAAGATGGGCGCGGTTCAGCGTGTCGAGTGGAACCTGTACAAGGCCATCGATGGGGCTGAGTTGATTGTGATCGCGGTTCCGCTAAACGAACTGGCAGAACTCTATAAACTCATCGCCGAGGAACTCCAGCCGGGGACGCTGGTCTTAACACTCAGCAGCCTGCTCCAGCCCGCGGTAGACCTGGCGGCCCAACACCTGCCGGGCCACACCCATTTTGTGGCGGGCCATGCGGTGATCAGCGGGGTGGGTGCTGTGGCTACCCCGCGCGCTGACCTCTTTGATCAGGCCACCTTTGCGCTGGCCGCGGGGCTGCAAACTGACCCGGCAGCGGTGCAACTTGCCAGTGACTTTGCCGAGCGCGTGGGCGCGACCCCGCTCTTTGTCGACAGCCAGGAACATGACGGGATCAGCGCAGGGGTGGAGCAACTGCCGCTGTTGATGGGTGCGGCGTTGATGGCGCTGAGCGCGCGCGGGGCTGGCTGGCGCGAAGCGCGGCGGCTAGCGGGCCGGCACTTTGCCGGGGCCACCGACATCGGCGAGAACGCCGATCAGTTGTTCGAGGTGCTGCGCGCCAATCGGCAAAACCTCATGTTCCGGATCAGGCAGGTTCAGCAAGAGTTGGGCGAGTGGGCGGCCCTGCTGGAGGCGGAAGTCGAAGAAGGTCAGCCGCACCCGCTGCTGGATGCGCTGCAAGAGGCGGTGCAGGCGCGCAGCACCTGGGAAGGGCAGGCGTTGATCAAAAGCTGGGACGACGCGCCCGCGCCGCAGCCGAGCGCCGAGGGGCCGGGCTTTTTGCGCCAGATGTTCCTGGGCAGTATGGGCCGCCGCTCTGACACACGAAAGTAAGCACAGCAGAAACCATAGAGGCGCGTTGAAGCTCATTATCCAGATTCCCTGTTATAACGAGGCGCAGGTGCTGCCCCGCACCCTGGCCGATCTGCCACGCACCATCCCGGGGATCGACGTGCTGGAAACGCTGGTGATCGACGACGGCAGCAGCGATGGAACCGGCGAGGTGGCGCGCCGGTTCGGGGTGGATCACGTGGTGCGCGTGACCCACAACCGCGGGCTGGCCCATGCCTTTACCGCCGGGCTGGAGGCTTGCCTGCTGCACGGGGCCGATATTATCGTCAACACCGACGCCGACAACCAATATCGCGGCGCAGATATCCCGCGGCTGGTGGAGCCGATCCTGGCGGGCCGGGCCGATCTCGTCGTGGGCGACCGCGGGGTGGACAGCGTGGAGGACTTTTCGACCACCAAACGGCTGCTGCAGCGCTTTGGCAGTTGGGTCGTCTCGCGCGCGGCAGGCGCGGCTATGCCCGATGCGGCGAGCGGTTTTCGGGCTATGACACGCGAGACCGCGCTGCGCATGTTGGTATTGAGCAACTATTCCTACACGTTGGAGACGTTGATCCAGTCCGGGGCGCGGCGGCTGGCGATTGAGTTTGTCCCCATCCAGACCAACCCGCCCACGCGGCCGTCGCGGTTGATGCACCACATGACGCAGTTTGTCTCCCATTCCGCGGTTACCATCCTGCGCGCCTATACGATGTACCGCCCGCTGCGTGTCTTTATGGGCGTGGGGCTGGTGATGCTGCTGGCTGGCGTGGCGATTGGGCTGCGCTTTCTCTACTTCTACTTCACCGGCACCGGAGCGGGGCATATCCAGTCGTTGATCCTGGCCGCCATCCTGTGCATCATTGGCTTTCAGACCATGCTCATCGGTCTAGTAGCCGACCTGGTGGGCTTCAACCGCAAGATCGTGGAAGAGGTGCTCTACCGGATGCGGAAGTTGGAGGCTGACCGGGAATCCGGGCCATGAGCGGGCTGCGGGTAAGCTTTGTGCTTTCGTCGCTGTGGCTGTCGGGCGGCGTGCGCGCGGTGATCGAGTATGCCAACCGGCTGGCGGCGCGCGGCCATCATCCCACCCTGATCATCCCTGGCGGCACATGCGACGACCACATGGCCGGGGAGATTCAGCCGCCAGTGCGCCTGCGTGAAAGCGCGGTGGCGCGCGCCGCAGATAGCGGGCTGGGCAACCATCTGCGCCTGACGGGGTCGTTGGCGCGCGCCGTGCCGCCTTCGGATATCGTGGTCTCCACCCACACCCCCACGACTGCGCCTGTCTACATCGCCACCCATCTGCTGCGCCGCGGGCAGCCTGTCTGGCTGTTTATGGACTACCCTGGCATGTTTGACGGGCGACCGCTAGAACAGTGGCTGCTGCGCCATGCCCTGCGCTGGCACAGGCTGGCAATCACCCTCTCGGAAAGCAGCACGCAGATTTTGCAGGGGTACGGCCCCACACGCGTGCCGGTGCGGACGGTGGGGATGGGGCTGAGCCATGCCCATTTGCTCCAGCCGCATCCCATTGCACAGCGCCCGCCGCAGCCCGTACAGCGTATCCTCTATGTGGGCGATATGCGCCCGCGCAAGGGGCTGCAAGACCTGCTGGATGCCGCCGCGCAGGTGGCTGCCCAGCAGCCCAATATCCGGCTGGTCATTGTTTCCAAGCAGGCGTGCGACTTTCAGACTGCCGTCCCCTATGAATTTCACCTGCAGCCCGACGAAGCGACGCTGGCCGACCTCTACCGCAGCAGCGATCTCTTTGTCTCGGCTTCGTGGTGGGAGGGGTTGGGGCTGCCGCCGCTCGAAGCTATGGCCTGCGCCACGCCTGTCGTCATGACGGACACCGGCGGCGGGATGGCGTACGCGCGCGATGGTGAGAACTGCCTATTGGTTCCCCCGCGCAACCCTGCGGCGTTGGCCCAGGCGATGGTGCGCGTCTTACAGGACCGCGCCCTTGCCACGCGCCTGTCACTCAACGGCCCGCCCACCGCCGCGCAATTCCGCTGGGACACGGTGATGGACCGCTTTGAGCGCGCCCTCTTCGAGGCCATGCATGGTTAACCTCTATCCGCTGTGGGTGGTGATCCTCAACTGGAATCTGCCCGACGACACAATTGCCTGCGTGCGGTCAGTCATGGCCGCCATACCCGCGGGCGGCGACGTGCGTATCCTAGTGGTGGACAACGGATCGACCGATGATTCGGTGGCGCGACTGCACCAGGCTTTTGGACAGACGGGCGCGCCCATTGACCTGCTGGAGACCCACGCCAACCTGGGCTTTGCGGGCGGTATGAACGCGGGCATCCGCGCTGCCCTGGCCCAGGGCGCGCAGTCGGTGCTGCTGCTCAACAACGACACGCTAATCGACCCTGCGATGATCCAGCACCTGGTCGATGCGCTTGCCCAGCACCCCGCGGCCGGGCTGGCCGGGCCAGTGATCTATTACCACGACGCGCCCAACCAAATCTGGCGCTTTGGGGACAACGAACACCCCTGGCTGCCCATCCCGCGGCGCATCTCCGACGCGCGGGTGGCCGCGGGGACTGGTGACCCGGTGACGGTGGACTACATCACCGCCTGCGCCATGCTGGCGCGCAAAGAGGTCTTTGATCGTGTCGGTTATCTGGACGAGCGTTTCTTCTTCTACTTTGAGGATGCCGACTTTTGCCGCCGCGTGCGCGCCGCTGGCTTCGCTATCCTGGGCGTGCCGCGCGCCAAGATGTGGCATAAGGTATCGGTCAGCGCCAAGAAAGCGCAGGCGTCTACCACCTACGCCGGAACGTGGGCACGCGTGCAGTTTTACCGCAGCCATCCCCACGGCAAACTGCCCTTTCTGGTGCATCCCTATCTGTGGGGTCGGGCGCTGATCGGCATGGTGCGCCATTGGGTGCGGGGGGAACGTGACCTGATCGTCCCGATCTGGCGCGGCACACTGGATGGCTACCGGGACAGGGGGCAGCGCCAGATCACAGCCAACGCCGACCCCTCAACACGCGAGACAAAGCGCGCCTGATCGCGCGGCGTCATGTCTCCTCGTCCGCAGGCAGGCGGGTGATGCTGCTGCGGAAGCGTCGCCAGAGCAGAAAGGCGTTGACGGGTGAGGTGATCAGGAACGCACCCCAGATCACCGCCAGCCCACCGCCCAGGGTGCTGCTCAATATGCCGCCCAGGATCACCGCGATCCAGGTGCTGGTCGTCCCCACGCGCAGCGGATACTTTGAATCGCCCGTTCCGCGCAGCGCGCCGCTCTGCACCATGCTGATCGCCATAAAGGGCTGGATCAGGGCAAAGGAGCGCAGCGCGGCCGCCCCGCTGGCGCGCACAGCAGGGTCATCGGTAAAGATACGCAGCACCAGGTCGGGCATCGTGAAAAAGACCACGCCCAGCGCCCCCATCCAGATTGCGGCCCAGAGGGTGGCGATCCGCGCTACGGCCTGGCTTTCGGCATAGCGCCGCGCGCCGATGCTCTGCCCGACCAGCGCGGTGGCTGCCAGGGCAAAACCCAGCCCCGGTAGAAACGAGATCGACATCGTGTTCATGGCGATACGGTGCGCCGCCAGTGCCAGCGTGCCCAGCCGCGCCACGATGATCGACATGCTCAGGAAGGCGACCGAGTTCAGCATCTGCTCGGCGGCCGCAGGGATGCCGATCTGGAGGATTTGGCGGGCAAGCGCAAAATTAGGCAGCCAGCCGTCTGCCCCGCGGATGCTCACCCCGTTGATCCCGCGCCACATCACCACAAAGAGGATCGAAAAGCCCAGCGCACGCGATAGAAATGTGCCCCAGGCGCTGCCCACTGCGCCCAGTTCGGGCATGCCCAGCGCGCCGAAGATCAGCCCGTAGGAGACGACGACATTGACCACGTTGGCAACCATCGTGATCAGCATCGGGGTGCGCGAATCCCCCACCCCGCGCAGCACGCCGCCGCCCAGGAGCGACAGCGTCAGCACCAGCACCGTCCCCATCGTCACGCGCAGATAGTCCACGCCGACGGCTGTGACCTCCGGCTCCATGCCAAAGATGGCGATCAGCGGTTCGGCGGCGAACAGCCCAGCCAGGCTGAGGGGGATCGAGATAAAGACGCTCCAGACCAGCGACTGTTTCGCCAACTGCGAGGCACGGCTTAGATTCTGCGCGCCGTAGGCCTGCGCCACCAGTACGGAACTGCCCACCGAGGTGGCGCTGAGCGCCGAGATGACAAAGAACATCAGTTGGATCGCCGCGCCCACGCCTGCCAATGCACCCGGCCCCAGACGTGCCACCATCACCGTGTCGGTGATGCCGAGCAAGGTCTGCATGAAGTTCTCGCTGATCACCGGCCAGGCCAGGTTGATGACCCGGCGGCGCAGCGCCGACTGGTTTTCGATAGGATCTGCTGTCGAGGCCAGCGCGCCCTCCACAGGCGGCTGTAAGACTGCTTCGCGAGTAGACGCTTTTGCGCGCACCATATTGCCAACCTTACGAACGATTCTCACCTTGATTCTGTGCGGCTACGAGAGCCAAGATGACCCAATATAGCAGAGGGCCGCGCGGCCACCAAATGCGTTGGCGGGTTGGGGTGAGGAATCAGGGAGTCGGGCAGGCAAAAGAAAAGGTGCGCCTATTCAGACGCACCTGATGCCGGTGGGCGGCAACTATTGAGTCAGGCCGCAGCGTGTACGACAGGTTGGGCTGAAACTTTGCGCGGAACCAACTGGGTGGAGAAGGGACGTACCGGGCGGCTTTCACGGATCAGCGCCGTATTTTCGACCAGCAGTTGGTCTTCGGGCAGTTGCGCCGCCACGACGCTATTCTGTGATCCAAAAGCGTTATCGGTGTAGCCGTCGGCGTGAAAGTCGGTGCGCCATTGCCCGTCAATCACATAGCGAA
>CAZYQJ010000217.1:6050-7980 GCA_964649925.1 uncultured Litorilinea sp. | reverse complement strand
GACCTTGCCCGAATACCGCCAGGACTATCTACATGGCGTAGACGTCATCGAAGATTATGCGATCAGCCGCGGTTATGAGCAGATTGCCCCCCACCTGCCCTCCGAATTCACTGTAGGCGCGCTTGACCCCAAAACCGAGTTCGAGGACGGCCTGCGCGACCTGCTGATCGGCTTTGGTTTCGAGGAATTGTTCTGCAATATCCTCACCAGTGCTGACACGATCCGCGGCGCTATGGAGGTGCAAGCGGAGACGGTTTCCACGACGCCAGATTTCCACGGAGGCCCGGCAGTGCATGTGGCCAATGTCATGAATCGCAACTATTCGCACCTGCGCGACTGGGTGCTGCCTTCGCTCCTGGAAGTAGAATCCCTTTCGACCGGAGCACTCTACCCCCACCGCACATTTGAGGTAGGCGAGATTGCCCGCTATGATCCCAATGCAGAATTGGGTTCACGCACTGAGTCCCGGCTGGCTGCGCTCATCGCCGACGACAGCGCGACCTTTGACAGCGCACAGTCTGTACTCTATGCGCTGCTGGCCTATCTGGGCATATCGTTTGACCTGCAGCGATGGCATCACCCTTCCTTTATACCAGGCCGTGTAGCCCTGGTGATCGCCACGTCAGAGGATAACGGCCGCGATACATCGCTGCCGCTCGGCTTTCTAGGGGAGTTGTCGCCCCAGGTGCTGACCCACTGGGGCGCTCGTACACCCGCAGCGGGGCTGGAGTTGTCGGTTGAAGCGTTGATGGCCGTGAGTCATGGCCTTGGCTGACCCAGATTCCTGCCTTCGCACCGGCTGAAGAAGTTTGCCGCATCCAGAGTGGCTTGCACGTTCAAAAGGAGAACCGCTTTACTGTGGACAGTTCGCCCGCTCACCGGACCTAACCAAAGATGAGGAATACTGATGATGTCTGCTAATCCTGCAACACAGTCCCCACCCGTCAACTATCGAGCCGTTCCCGACGAAAGCGGCCACTTTGGGCCGTATGGCGGCAAGTATGTTCCCGAAACGCTCATGCCCGCGCTGGACGAACTGGAGGAGGCCTACCTCCAGGCGATCAATGACGCCGACTTCGTGAAGGAGTTGGCTTTCCTCCAGCGCACCTATGTGGGCAGGCCCACCCCGATCACCTATGCGCGGCGTCTCTCTGAACACCTGGGCGGCGCGCGCATCTACCTCAAACGTGAGGACTTGGCCCACACCGGCGCGCATAAGATCAACAACGCGCTGGGCCAGGCCCTGCTCATGAAACGCAAAATGGGCAAAACGCGCATCGTCGCCGAGACCGGCGCAGGCCAGCATGGCGTCGCCACCGCCACCGCCGCCGCGCTCCTGGGCCTTGAATGCGTCGTCTATATGGGTACGGTGGACATGGCCCGCCAGGAACCCAACGTCTTTCGGATGCGCCTGCTGGGTACGGAGGTGCGCGGCGTGGAGAGCGGCAGCAAAACCCTCAAAGACGCCATCAACGAGGCCATCCGCGATTGGGTAACCAATGTACGCACCACCCATTATTTGCTGGGCAGCGCGCTGGGGCCGCACCCTTACCCGGCCATGGTGCGCGACTTCCAGAGCGTGATCGGCCAGGAAGCCAAGGCGCAAATGCTCGATCGCGACGATGGCCCTGGCCGTCTGCCCGATGCTATCGTCGCCTGCGTCGGCGGCGGAAGCAACGCCATCGGCATCTTCCACCCGTTCCTGGAGCATGAGCAGATCCGGCTGATCGGCGTGGAAGCGGGCGGCCGCGGTATTGAGAGCGGCGAACATGCCGCCCGCTTTGCTGATCCCAAGCTGGGGCGGCTCGGCATCCTGCAGGGCACGAAAAGCTTTGTGCTTCAGGACGACGACGGGCAGATCGCGCTCACCCACAGCATCAGCGCCGGGCTAGACTACGCCAGCATCGGCCCCGAACACGCCTGGCTGCGC
>CAZYQJ010000217.1:0-6040 GCA_964649925.1 uncultured Litorilinea sp. | reverse complement strand
GTGCGGGACAACGCCTATACGCTGCTTTCCCAGCTGCGCGACCTGAACCGCGCCGAATACACCTATTGCACCGACGACGACGCCATGGCCGGATTCCGGCTACTCTGTGACTTGGAGGGCATCATCCCGGCCCTAGAGAGTTCGCACGCCATCGGCCATGTGATGAAACTCGCGCCGCAAATGGACAAGGACCAGATCATTCTTGTCAACCTCAGCGGACGCGGTGACAAAGACCTCGGCACCGTAATGAAGACCCTGGCCGGCGATCAAACCTAGTCGCCACACGCCTAAAGCATCAACAGGAAAAGCATCATGACCGGAGTAGAGCGTATCCAAGCCCAGTTTGCCCGGCTCAAGCGTGCAGGCCAGGCCGCCTTCATGCCCTATCATGCCATGGGCTACCCTAGCCGCGCCGCCACCATCGAGATCGTCCGTACCCTGGCTGAGGTCGGCGCGGACTTGTTCGAGATTGGCATCCCCCACAGCGACCCGCTGGCCGACGGCCCCACCGTTCAAACCGCCACCCATGCGGCGCTGACCCAGGGGACCACCGTAGCTGACTGTCTCGCCATGTGCCGCGAACTGCGCGATCAGGGGGTTGACCAACCCTTCTGCGCTATGACCTATTACAACCCGCTGCACAACTATGGCGTCGAACGCTTTGTCGAAGACGCAGCGGCTTCGGGCATCGACGGGCTGATCGTGCCCGACCTCCCGCCCGAAGAGGCAGGCGACCTGATCCAGGCCTGCCGCCGCAAGGGGCTGGCGACAGCCTTTATGCTTGCGCCCACCAGCACCGACGCACGCATCCGCCTGGTCGCCCAGCACGCCACCGGCTTTATCTACATGGTCAGCGTCACAGGCATCACCGGCATGCGCGCGGAACTGCCGCCTGACTTGACCACCTTTGTCCAGCGCGTGCGGCAGCATACCTCCCTGCCGCTGGCTGTGGGCTTTGGCATCGGTACAGGAGAACAGGCCGCGACGGTCGGCAACATTGTGGAGGGGGTCGTCGTGGGGTCGGCGCTAGTCAAAGCCGCCGGATCGGAAGCGCCTGTCGACGCAGTGCGCGCGCTTGGCGCGGAACTGGCTGCGGGCGCACACCGCCAGACGCAAACGGCCTAACGTCCAACCCCAAACTCGGTGGCGCTAAAAAAGAGCGGGATCATCGCCACCGCGCCCATAAAGATGGCAGCGATCTCGATATACACCCACCCCTGGGCGGCGCGCAGCCAGGTGCGTCCCCAGGTGGTGGTTGCCCGGCGTCGCGACTGATACGCATAGCGCACGGTGTACACCTCCGCTTCGCGCACCGGCTCCAACGGCTGCACATCCCAGCCTGCGTGTTGAAAGAGCCGGGGAAACGACGTCACCAGCCAGAACGCGCCCACACCCAGCGGCAGCACCACCAGCCCAATCATCAACGCCAGCCCCAGCAGCGCATCCACCCAATAGTTGGAGATAGGGCTAAAGTGGGCAAACAGATCAATCCAAACCCAGGCGATAAAGAGCAGCATCGGCGAGGCCAACAGCCAGTGCATCAGCCCGCCCGCAGCCGGGGTCGTCTCGACCAGATCCGCCGCAACCTCCCGGCGCATTGGTCTATCGGACATCTTCCCTGCCCAGTCTCATGCATTACCTTTCTTACGCCTTGCGTCGTCCCTAGAATGTTTCGCAGAGGGCTTGCGCCGTTTGGGTTTGGATGATTTGCGCGCCGCCTTAAACAAGGCCAGCCATTCGTCCACTTCCTCTGCGCTCAATCGAACATCCTCTTCAGTGCCCGGCTCCGGGCCTGCGGGCATGGGCAGCGTCATCCGCTCCACAAAGGCATCACCGCGCAGCGTTCGCACCCCATAGGCGGCCGCCTCACGCAGCAGCGCATCATCATTGGAAACCAACGTCAACCGCTTGGAATGATTGCGCAGCCGCTGCCGGATCAAATCGTCGGCCTGAGTAGGGCTGGCAGCAAAGATCACATCGACCCCCGCGCCGCCCAGCTTCACATCACGCCCGCCGGGGATGCCGCGGTCAAAGATCACGGTGATCTTGCCGCCTGAACGGCTGCGCCACACCTTCAGCCGGGCCACCAACTTGGCCTCGTCATCTTCATCACTCAGGTTGATATCATCAAATACGCCCGCACCGATCAGGTTATGGCCGTCGATCAGGTACGCCAAGGGGGGACTCCAGTTCGCTGCGCCAGTCAAGTTCAGGCCGTGTACGGTTGCGCCAACGCCACCACAGCCCGACCGGATACCCGGCCATCTTCGCACAATCGCCCACCACGCGGATCACCGGCACCCACAGCGCGGCGCGCAGCCGTTCGCCCGGCGACAGGTCGCGCCCCACGCGCATCAACCGCTGCCAGGGACGCCTGCAGTAAAAGAACACCCCCAGCAGCAAACCCGCCCAGCCCAGCCAGCGCGCGAAAAAGCCCCAAAACACATGGCCGATCAGCGCGGGCAGCACGGCCAAATAGGTTCCATAGCGGATGGCGTGCCGCTTGCGCCACAAGTCTGCCTTGCCATCGCCGCGCGCATACCGGTAATACTGTAGCCAAAAGGCGCGCAAACTGTCGCGCGGGCGAAAGTGCACGCGTGCATCCGGCGCCCATGCAAAGCCCGTGGGCTGCGTTGGGCGCAGCGCGTTGATGCGAAAATCAAAGATCAGGTCTTCACAGTAATCGAGCCATTCGGGATACCCACCCGCCGCGGCCCAAGCAGATTTGGTAAACGCCACCGACCGGCTGCTGGGCAAAAAGCGGGCCGGGTGAATCTCGTCCACCAGCGGCAGCACCGTCGCGGCCATTGCCGTCTCAAAGACGCCGGTCGCGTCGGGCACAAAGAATCCGGCCACCGCATCCGGCATCGCGCCGCCCGCAGCCCCGGCCTCGAAAGGACGCACCAGCGCATCCAGCCATCCCGGTTCAAGCCGCACCCCTGCATCTGTCACCGCGATCAGCGGCCCCGCGGCAGCTTCAATCGCCCGATTCCGCCCCGCGCTGATGTTCGCGCCTGGGGCCGAGATCACGCGCACAGGACACAGCCTGTCACCCTGGTTGGCAACCCAGGCGTGGATCAAATCCACCGTCCCATCGCTGCTGCCACCGTCGCAGATCACCACCTCGTCAGGCCGCCGCGTCTGCGCCGTCAGCGAAGCCAACAGCCGCCCAATCGAACCAGCTTCATTATAGACCGTCATCACCACCGATACTTGCATAGGCGTATTGTGCCCCACTTCACAGCCATTGCCCAACTCCTCCCCGGCGCAGCGCGCACGCCTTTGTTGCCGCCAATGTCTGAAACGGGTTTCGCCAACCAGTGTGGCCGCTGGTATAATGGCCGCGGTGGGGGCCACGCGTGTAACCTAGAAGGGACCCTATAGCGGATGACAGAGCGTATCTATGTCGCTCTGGACCTCGAGACCACCGGACTGGACGCACGCACAGATGCCATTATCGAGATCGGTGCGGTGCGTTTCGCCTATGACCGCGTCTCAGGTCCATTTGCATGTCGCGTGCTGGACCGTTTTGTAACCTTCGTCAACCCTTTGCGTCCGATTCCCCTGCGGATTCAGCAGTTGACCGGCATTCGCGATGCCGACGTAGCCGCTGCTCCGCCCCTGGAAAAGATCATTCCTGAACTGCTGGCCTTTGTGTCTGCCGATGTCGCAGCGGTGATTGCCCACAACGCAGGCTTCGACTTCAGCTTTCTGCAGGCTGCCGGTATCCATTTTCACCGCCCCACCCAAGACACCTTTGAACTGGCCTCCATCCTGCTGCCTGGCATGGCAAGCTACAGCCTGGGCGAACTGTGCAGGCAGCTCGATATCTCGCTGCTGGAGGCGCATCGCGCCCTGGGCGACGCCACAGCCACAGCCCATCTCTTCACCTACCTGATCCAGCATGTGGAGCAACTCCCTCCCTGGGTCGCCTCGATCCTGCTGGCTTGCGGTGTCGAGCGAGAGTGGCCGCCGCTGGTTCTCCTGCGTGAATACGCGCCCTGGATAGAAGGCCCGGTCACGCCGCCGCCTGTGAATCCGGCCCTTTCTGTGGGCGAATGGCTCGCCGCGCCAACTTCGCTGGTGCTCGACCAGGGGCCGCCGCCTGCGCCCGTCCCGCTGGATCGGGTTGAAACCGGATTTATGCCCGATGGCCCTCTCAGCCGCTGCTTTGGTGCGGGCTATGAGATGCGCCGCGGCCAACTGGATATGGCGCTGCGTGTGGCCGATGCCCTCAACAACGGCGACCACCTGCTGATTGAAGCAGGAACCGGAACCGGCAAAAGCCTGGCCTACCTTGTCCCCAGCGCGCTGTGGAGCGGCCTCAACCAACGCCGCGTCGCCATCGCCACCAACACCCTCAACCTGCAGGATCAACTGCTGGCGCATGACATCCCCCAGACACAGGCCATGCTTGCCGACCTGGGCGCACCGCCCGTTCGCGCCGCAGTGCTCAAAGGGCGCAGCAACTACCTCTGCACGCGGCGTCTCTTTGCCTGGTATCACAACCGCCACCTCTCAACCCAAGAACTGCGCGTCCTGGCAAAGGTGCTGGTTTGGCTCATGGAAACGACCAGCGGTGATGTGAGCGAGTTGTTTTTGCCCACGCCCGCCGAACGGTTGATCTGGACGCGGCTTTGCTCCGACCCGGCCTCTTGCTCGCCGGAGCGGTGTAGCGGTCACGCCAACGGCGCAGATGCAACCCCCTTTGTCGATTTCTTTTTGCGCGCCCGCCTGGCCGCCGAATCTGCCCATCTGCTTGTCGTCAACCATGCCCTGTTGCTCGCCGATATTGCCGCGGGCGGGCGTGTCCTGCCTCCATACAGCCATCTGATTGTGGACGAAGCGCACCGGTTGGAAGAAGCGGCCACAGACCAACTTAGCTACCGCGTTGACTGGCCCGCGCTGGATGCCGAGTTGGGACGTCTGCAGGCCGGAGGCGATCTCTATCAAGGCGTTTCGCAGGCTGCGCAGATGCAAGGCGATGTCGAGTGCCGCCAGCAATTACACACGATCGCTCACCAGGCACAACTGAGCGCCCACAGCCTGAGCCACTTTGCCGAGGCCGTGATCCACTTTGCCCAACAGCAAGACGCCCTGCGATCCGACTTTCAGTATGCCCAGCGTCTAGGGCTGGACAGCCAGGTACGCACCCAACCCACATGGTCCGAACTGGAAATCGAGTGGGACCAGTCCAGCGACACGCTGCGCGGCCTGACGCGCCGCTTGGGCGCGCTGACGCGCCATCTGGAAACCCATCACTGGTATCAGGAAGAACCCTTTGCCGGTCTGCTGCAAGAACTCCAGGAGTTGCACAGCGACCTCAGCGCCGCAGTGGATTGGTTCGACCGCATCATGTTTCAGCCGCCCGTCGCCGGGCAGAGCGATGTCGTCACATGGCTGGAAGTCAACGACACCACGACCGACGCCACGCTGGTCGCTGCACCGCTCTTTGTCAACGAAACGCTGGAACGCGCCCTGGTGCATGAAAAACGGTCGGTCATCTTCACCGGCGCGACCTTGCGCACCGGCAGCGGCTTTAGCTTTATTCGCGACCGCCTGGGGCTGTGGGATGTGACCGCGTCCACCGTCGAAAGCCCCTTCGACTATCGCACCAGCACCCTGCTATATCTGCCCAGCGATCTGCCGGAGCCAAATCACGCCCATTTCCAACAGGCGGTGGAACAGGCCATCATCCATGCCGCGGTCGCCAGCTCAGGGGCGACGCTGGCCCTCTTTACCAGCTATGCCCAACTGCGCGCGACCGCCGAGGCCATTCGCGCCCCGCTGGACAAACTGGGCATCACCGTGCTGCAGCATGGCGTCAGCAGCCGCCAGCGTCTCCTGCGCGAGTATCGCCAGGCAGAAAAGGCTGTGCTGCTTGGCACACGCAGCTTTTGGGAAGGCGTCGATATGCCCGGCGATGAGTTGCGCTGCCTGCTCATCGTGCGGCTGCCGTTTGCCGTCCCCACCGATCCACTGGTCGCCGCGCGCAGCGCCGAACTGGACCACCCCTTCCGCGACTACACGCTGCCTGATG